>CALMAV010000102.1:0-214 GCA_937859895.1 uncultured Bryobacterales bacterium
GCCGTCTACTACTGCTACGCCACTCATCTTGGCAATGGTGTGCTTCAGCCGGACCAGCTTCATCTCCAGGCGCATCTGGTCGCCCGGCACTACAGGCTTGCGAAACTTCGCTCCTTCAACTGAGGCCAGAAACATCAACCGCCCTCGCGTATGTGGCGCACGCACACCAACGAGAATGCCGCCTACCTGTGCCATCGCTTCCACAATCAGCACT
>CALMAV010000102.1:224-10657 GCA_937859895.1 uncultured Bryobacterales bacterium
CTTGAGGCCAACGATGGAATCTTCTGTCATTTCGACAATGCGATCCACCATAAGCATGGGATAGCGATGAGGCAGTAGTGCCGTTATTTCTGCCACGTCCATCAATGTCATGGGAAGCGACTATGATAACAGCCAATGCACTCTTACCTCCGCTACGCAACAGAGCAGCAGCAGTCAGTGATCGACCTCATCGAACGGCTGGTTGAGTGCGAATCGCCCTCTGATGACGCAGGGAGCGTGAATCAATTTGTTGACCTGCTGGCTAAAGAAGCGCGTGATGTTGCAACGGCTGAGACCATTCCGTGTGGCGGGTTCGGCAAAGCTCTGCGGCTCGAGTGCAAGCTCCCGGGCGGCAAAGGAGAGAGTCAACTGCTCGGGCTTGGACACTCGGATACCGTGTGGCCGAAGGGAACGCTCGCCTCCATGCCCTTTCGTGAGTCGGAAGGCCGGTTGTGGGGCCCAGGCGTACTTGATATGAAGTCGGGATTAGCATTCTTTATCAGTGCGATGCGCTTACTGCAACAGCTGGATATTCAGGTTCCACGCCGACTGGTGCTGCTGGTTGTTCCCGACGAAGAGGTTGGAAGCCCTGCATCACGTGCGCTTACCGAAGAGGAAGCGCGTAGAAGCCATGCAGTGCTGGTGCTGGAGCCAGGTACGGGGCTTACGGGCAAGCTGAAAACGGCACGAAAAGGAATCGGACATTACACGGTCAGAGTGACCGGCAAAGCCGCCCATGCCGGTGTTGACTTCACGGAAGGTGCTAGCGCCATTGTGGAACTGGCAAAACAGATTGAGCAGATCAGCAAACTAACCGATCTTGCGCGGGGGATAACGCTGAACCCGGGAGTGGTGAGTGGCGGTACTCGGTCCAATGTGATTGCGGCGGAGGCCCATGTCGAAGTGGACGTCCGCACAGTGCGGGCCAAAGAGGGTGAAAAGATTGACCGTAAGCTGCGTGCACTGCGCGTTCACGACCGGCACTGCAGCATAACGGTGAGCGGCGGCGTTAACAGACCGCCTATGGAGCGAAGGCCCGGCATTCGGAAGCTCTTTGGAAAAGCTAAACTGATCGGCAAAGTGCTGGGTCTGACACTTGAGCAGTCGTCGACCGGCGGCGGTTCGGATGGCAACTTTACAGCGGCTCTCGGGGTGCCAACGCTCGATGGACTAGGCGGCGTAGGCGAAGGCGCCCACGCTGCACATGAGAGCATCCTGACTGATTGGATTGCTGACCGCGTCGCGCTACTTGCTGGTCTATTGGCTGGGCTGTAGATTACCTTAGCGGCTAAGTCGCTTCGTCCAGCGCAGGTCCGCGCGTTGTGTCACGTCCAGGAACAACCGGCAAAGTTATTGGCTCTCTCCCCTTAGCGGAGCGGTAGATTGCTTCCATTAAAACGTGGTCTTGCAGCCCTTCCTCACCGGGGGTATGCGGTTGACGGCCGCTCTTCACGCACTCTGACATGTGATCAATTTCCAGCGCAAACTGGTTCTTCGCACCAACACGTAGTTCATCAATGGATTCCGCTTTGCCGTCCCGGTGCGACACACGTAGCTGGTGACCCTCATAAGCGAAGGCATTTCGAAAGTGGTAAGCAGCACCGGGTGTATGAGCAGTGAGATAGCGGGATTCATGCATCCCGTAACTGGACGAACATTCAGCTACGAACCCGCTTGGGAAGCGGAGCGTGAACGCAACCGTCTCTTCCACTTCACGGAACCTGGGATCGCCAGCCGTCGACTGTGTGCGCCCAATGATTTCAATTGGCTCTTCGCCTGACAGGAAGCGCGCAGCGTTCAAACAGTAAAGACCAATATCAGGCAGTGCCCCGCCCCCGGCTAACTCCTTCTTAAACCGCCACTGTTCCGGAGCAGCCATATTCTGTACGTTCACGGCACTCATCAGCCGTAGCGGCCCATACTTCTCTTCCCGCAGCATCTTCAAGAGATGGCGGTTGTTCGGCTCATATCGGGACCGGTAAGCAATCATCAGCAGCCGCCCGGCTTGCTTGCAGGCTGCGATCATCTCTCGCGCTTCGGCCGAGGAGTTCGCCATCGGCTTTTCACAAAGAACGTGCTTGCCTGCCTTCGCCGCACGGATTACGTACTCCTTATGCAGTCCATTCGGCACGACAATGTAAACCGCCTGAATCTGGGGGTTACTGCTGATCTTCTCGAAATCGGCGTAGCTGTAGATAGCTTCTGGACTAATCCCCTGCTGAGCGGCCACGGCTTTCGCCTTATCAGGAGTACCGCTAACAAGGGCAACCAGCTTCGACTTTTTCGTCTCCCCGAAGGCAGGCAAGATGTTTTCGAGCGACAGCCGGCCTAAGCCAACTACTGCATATCCGACACGTTGATCGGGCGGCAATGGAGAGGGTGGGTCCGGCGCGGGACGCTCGGTTTGAGCTGTCCAGACCGGGAACTTCATTTGGTCGCTTTGCAGTGAGCCCGTGTCAGTGGGTGTGGGCTGCGGCTATTGCTGAGCGGACGCCGCCGCGACAGCCATAGCAGATGAAATCAAAGTGCGTCGGGAAACAGAAGGTTGATCTTCCAAGCAATTAGACGGCGGATCTTTGCCGGAATGTTGCGCCCATACAGTCCCGAGTACTGGCCAATGCATCTATTTAATGTTTTACATTTGATCGCGCCCACTCGGGCAGTAGGTTGGGTGGTGCTTTGGAGAGCGCGTCCTGCAGCACGACTGTAAGATTCGTATTATTCGGATCGAGTTCAACAGCTCCGTGCAGTTCCGTTAAGCCCTCGGTCCACTGACCGAGCCGCAGAAGAGCAAGAGCGTAGTTAGTTCGGATGCCGGCATGATCCGGATTCATGGCTACTGCTTCGCGATACCGAGCGAGTGCTGCGGGTATGTCCCCAGCTTTCTCCAAAGCACTGCCCTCATTGTTAATCTGTAAGGCCTTGAGCGCATTTTGACTCTTCAAGTCACGAGCATGCAGAACCTCCGCCAGCTTTCGCCGGATAATGGCAGCTTCGTCCTGGCGGCCAGCTTGGCGTAAAGCGTTCTGCAAGGAATTGAGAGTTGATTGATCTTCCGGATTCAAGCGGTACGCAGCTTGCAGAGGCTCAATGGCAAGTTGTGGTTCAGCACGGCGAAGATACTCTGCGCCCAAGCGGTATTGCGCGATAGCTTCGTGCCCGTTGAGTTCTACGGCTTTACGGAACGCTAGAAGCGCACCTTCACTATCGCCGGTCGCGCTCCGTGCAGCTCCAAGATCAGACCAGGCTTCCGCAAAGTCCGGGCGAATCGACACTGCGGTTTGTAGATGCCCTAGAGCCGCGCTGTTCTTGTTCTCCGCGGTATAAATCTTGGCGCGCAGATAGTGTGCGTCCGCTGCTTCCGAGGTCTGCTTCAGCAGCGTAATCGCGCGATCCAAATGGGGAGCCGCCGCGCTCGCATCGCCCAACTGCAGGAGCACAGCTCCTAAGTTCTCCTGGGCCACTCCAGCGTTCGGGTTAAGACGAACCGACCTTTCAAACGCGCCACGAGCTCCGCTGCTGTCACCAAAGTGACTGTATGCTTCACCCAGTGCATTGGACGCTTCCCACGAGTTTGGCCGGAGGCGAACGGCCTCGGTCAACTGATTGATTGCTTCTTCACGCTGCCCAGCTTCCGATTGCAAACTACCCAGAAGGAGGCGTACATCTGCGTCGGAGGGCTTCTCTCGAATCATCGTACGAAGCAAAGTGATGGCTCCGTCGCGGTCCCCTTTAGCTGCAAGACTCCAAGCTTGCTCCAGCGCCGATTGCGCGGCATACATGTACGTGGATAGAAGCAGCAAACAGAAGATAGGGAGACAGGCCCCGAGAGCAACCTCACTAAGCTTCGGTCTCATGAGTTGCTCGGACTAGTTGAACTGTTGTGAACGGGTGACCCCGGAACCTTCAGTTATCTCCAACAAGCGGTTTACAGAAGCATTGCTGATCTGTTCGAGAACACCGCTGGGCCAGCGAATATCAAGGCTTACAGCGGTAGACCGGCCAAGACCAAAGTGCAGACGTCTGTCATTCACCGATAAATAAGACGTCTGAGCTAAGACCTCCTGAGCCTGCAGTTTATCGCCATAGTGAACTGTTACGCGAGCGCCGATCGCACTTCGATTCGATTTGACTCCCACCAACTTTACTTTGAGCCAATTGTCAGAGCTCCGGAGATCGTTCCGCAACAGCGATGGAGGTTCATTCAAGTTCATGACGAGAATATCCATATCGCCATCGTTATCAAAATCGCCGAATGCACAGCCACGGCTGCAGTGGCTGGCCTCAATGCCCGGACCTGCCTGAGCAATCAATTCTTCAAAGCGACCATTGCCCAGATTGCGAAACAGGATTCGAGGAACGTTGTAAGGCTCGTCAGGGCGATTTTGCAACTCCGGGTAGATACCTCCGGTCACCCAGAATACGTCAGCAAGCCCGCTGTTATCCAGATCCTGAATACCGACGCCCCAGCTTATGTAACGACTTTCGACACCCAAACCTGAACGTGATGTATCGTCCCGAAACTCGCCCTTTCCATCGTTCATGTAGACTGCGGGCGTATCAGCCGCGAAGTGAGTTTTGACGATGTCCAGATTGCCGGAGGAGCGCAGGTCACCAATAGCTATGCCCATCCCGGCCTGCTCCATCCCGTCTTCACTCAGGGCAATTCCACGCTCTAGGGCCTGCTCGGTGAAGGTCCCATCGTGATTATTGTGGAAGAAAAGGCTGGGCGTTGAATCGCATGCCAAGTAGATATCGGGCCAGCCATCGTTATCCAAATCCGCCGCGACAGCTGTCAGGCCATAGCCGCCTTGAACAGCCTGGATTCCAGAAGCAGCTGTCACGTCGGTGAAAGTGCCATTCCCGTTGTTGCGGTAAAGAGAGTGCTTCCCATAAGGAAGCCCACGGGGGCCGCAAAATACTCCTTCCGCATTGCACTCCCGAGAAGTTCCAGCACGAGGCACAGACTTCATATCAAAGGTCAGGTAATTCGACACGAAAAGATCGAGGTTACCGTCGCGGTCAAAATCAAGGAACGTACAACCGGCTCCGAACCGTCCCTCACCGCAGAGAAGACCTGCTGCCTTCGACACGTCGGTAAAGGTGCCGTCCCCGTTATTTCGGTAAAGAGTGTTTTGAGGCCAGCCAGTTATAAATAGATCTTCCCAGCCGTCGTTGTTATAGTCGCCCACTGTGATACCGAAGGCGTAACGATTTCCGAAAAGGCCAGCTTTCTCCGTTACGTCTGTGAAGGTGCCATTACGATTATTTTTGTAGAGCCGGGACGAACAATCGGGCGGTGGATCACCTAAGCGAGAGCTTGAGAGAACGAGTATGTCCAGCCACCCATCGTTGTCATAGTCAAGAAATGCCACCCCACTTCCCATGGCCTCAATAACATAGTCGGCATGGTCCTTGTGACCGCCGAAAGCTGACTTGCGAAGGCCAGCTTTTTGGGCAACGTCAGTAAATTGGGCATGGAAGGGTAAGCCAGACGGCTTACCCCGGGGCATCGACTGCAGATGTCGCGAGGCCATGCCGCTGTTTTTCCGAGTTGGTACGCTTTGCGTGCTGTTCTGACCTAAAAGCAAAGGGCTCAGCGGGAAAGTGAGCCCTTTCAGCAAATTCCGGCGCGTCAGGATGAGGTTGCCTCCACCATCACGCTATCACCGTATGAAGATTAGCTCTCTAGAAGAGTAGCCTCACACCAATCTCGATCTGCCGTCCAGCTTGATTGCCATAAGTGGCATTCTGAGAACCGAACTGACCACCGGGAGCACCCTGGTAGAGAGCTTGCCCGAAGTACGGACTGCTTTGGTTGGTGTCCGGGTCGCCACGATTCAACTTATTCGTTGAGTTGTAGGCCGTCATCTTCAACTGTGCCTGCCACTTTTCTGTGACATGGATGCTCTTGAAGATACTCGCGTCCAGATCAAAGAAGCTAGGACCGGTAATGCAGGAGTACTGCAACGGATTCGTACGTAAGTTGTAGGCCTGACTCGGTAATGGTTGGAAAGCCTTGGGATTAAAGTAGTACCCGGTTGGGATATTTTGGCACGGATTACTGACAACAGTAAGATTGCCGAACCGAGGGTAATCTCCAGTGTTGAAAGTCAGAACACCAGTTATTTGCCAGCCTCCAAGAACTGAATCGGCAACTCTAGGCATGGACGAGAAGTAGCGTCTCCCTCGCCCGATCGGCAGTTCATAACTGCCGGCGCTGGTGATTCTATGATGCGGCTGATCACTCGCTTGCCATGTGAGATTGTCGGTGAACGTACTGAGGTCATTGAAATACTGCTGAGTCTTTTCGCGAATGTAAATGTAGCCGAAAAGGAAGTTATAACCTTGGCTAAACCGTTTTTGCAGCCTTACCTCAACATCCTGGTATTGCTCTCCTGCACCCAGCGTATTAAGTTGATAGATTCCTCCGTATAGCGGAAAAGGACGCAGTAACGAGCCAAGTGTCACAGTAGGCTGGTTATAAAGCGGACCAGGAATTAAAGTTGTGTTTTGGTAGTGGTAGAACGGATTTTGAACGGTGTTGTTTAAAGTGTCCTGGTATTGCGTTTGGATACGGGGATCGATGTTATTCAGGGACCGCGTGAAGTGCTGGTCACCGAAGTTTCTAAAGTAAGTCACGGTAGCAACCATCTGCCCGGGAAACTGGTGCTCAACCGTAAAGTTCAGGCGATGGTTATAAGCTTTCTGAAAGAACTCTGGGTAATAAATCAGGTCAGTGCCGCCCCTGCCTAAATTGGAGCCAACACCTTTACCGAGAGGAGCGATCAGAGGATTCGTAGAAGGAAACGGATTCGACAGCGTTGCCTGCGGGACTCCATTCAAGACGGGCGCTGTGTTCTGGAGAGAGGTCAAACCTAAGTACGGAGGTTCCAGGAAGTTCAGCGCTTCGTATCCCGATACTCCGGGCGGAGTGCTGGCGAAATTATACTCAGTTGGGACGGTGTACATCGCGTACCCAAATCGGAGCGCGGTTTTTGAATTAAGCTCGTAAGCAAATCCAAAACGCGGTTGCAGACTGATCTTTTGTGTCTGCCACATACCGGGATTGGAGTTGCTGGTGAACCTCCAAAGACCGTTGTAGCTGGAATAGTTCGGTCCAACGATAGCTTGAACTTGCGCCGGCATCTGCGGAGGATTAGCGGCGATGGCCGGATCAGCAGTTGAGAGATCAAGGCCACGCGAGAGATTGTGGGCAGGGTCATGCCAAGCCGTTTCGTACTCGTCACGAAGACCCAAGATCAAGGTCAGCTTACGGGTTACCTTCCAGTTATCCCCAATATAGAATCCGAAGAAGTCGGTCAAAGGATTTGGAGCCGGGCCACCGATCATCTGCAAAGAGCTATCGAGTGCCCCCAGCAGGAAGGAGGCAAAGCTGTCACCGGATTTCGTTAGGTCAGGGTTATTGTAGGTGTTCGCCGATAAACCCTGACTGAAATCAAAGTGCGAAGTTCCACTAACGAGTGTGGAGCCACCGCTGCGCCTGAACTCAAACCCGGCACTCAAGTAGTGGGAGCCCCTCTGCTGAGAACCCTGTACGCTGAAACTCTCTGCCGCAGGGCGTTGATTCCAAACATACCCAGTTCCGCCAAAGCTCGATCCGCCAATGTTAATCGCCGGGTAGTAGATCGGAACGCCTGTAGATGCGCTCTGGTACGTCTGAAAGAAGTTATTCCCATTAGGCCAGATACCGTTCCAGCCATTCTGAAGAGAGTTCGAGGCGAAAGAGTCAATCAGGTTGTACCAAGCGCCGTGAAAATTCACAACAGTGCTCGGCGAGACTGCCCAAACAGCATCACCAATAGCCTGGTTAGCGCCCCGTTCACTACCGGATGGTACATAAAGCGGTGAGTTATTAGGCGTGGGATTGCTTGCGATGTCAGTAGTATGGTAGCGGCCGTATAATCCGGAGACCCGCCATTTGTCGCTAATTACGTAATCAATTCGATCGGACCAGTTGTAATAGTCGTAACTATCTAAATAACCCTTTTGGTAGTTATTGGTGTGGTTATACCCAGTATTTCCCTGGTTTGGATCAAACAAGTAAGAAGCTAACTTCGCCGAGAGTGGGTCGAAGCGACTGGTTGGAATCTTATTGCCGGGGAAAGCGGTCCTCGAGATGGCGCCGGTAACTGGGTCCACCACGGTGCTAAAAGGGTCGTAGATTTTTCTTTGAGTGCCGTCCGCTGCCAAGCTCTGGGAGAAGTCACCGGTGCGTTCCAGAGGAGTCGGGACAGTTCGTTGATAGCTTCCGGGCGAAGCGATACGCCAATACTCAACCGAACTAAAATTGAAGATCTTGTTCTTCCAGATGGGATTCCCAAGCGTGCCGCCAAACATATTCTGCCGTTGGGCATTGTTGGTAAACCGGGTTCGATCGGCTTGCGCACTGAGCCAGGGATATCGGCCGAGATAAAACAAAGAGCCGTGCCAGTCGTTTGTTCCACCCTTGGTAGTGACGCTAATGACGCCACCTGCGCTATGACCGGCATCGGCCTGAACGCTATTCTGGGCAACGATAACTTCCTGTACCGCGTCGGTGTTGGGCGGATAAGCAGCCTTGAAACCAATGCCGATTGGGGAGCCATCCACGAGTAAGTTGTTTTTTAGGTTTGTGCCGCCGCCCAGGTCGACGCTGTTTGCTGCCCACGATTGGAACGGCTGCGTCTCACCGCGTGTATTGATGGCGGCCGGCTCCAACAAAGTTAGCTTAAACGGATTGCGATCAAGCCGGGGCGTGTCATTGGCAAGCTTAGTGTCAATTGTCAGTTCCTGGTTGCTGGAATTAAATTCAACAGCAGGCGGAGTAGCCTCAACGGTAACGCTCTGCCGCAGCGTGCCGGGTTTCAAAGCGGCATTTACTGTAACATCACCACCGGACTGCACGGCAATATTGTCCTGAGTAAAAGGTCCGAAGCCAGAAAAATTGATTGTAATTCTGTAAGTGCCAGGCTCCACGTAGTCGAAGATATAGAGCCCATCAGCATCCGACTGGCGATTTACATTTACGCCAGTGTTGACGTTAGACAACGTGACTGCGGCATCGGGAAGTACGGCACCTGAATCATCGGTCACTAATCCACGGATCTGGGCTCGATAACTTTGCGCCCATCCTGCAGAAGAGCAGAAAAGCGAAAACAGCAAAGCAGGCAGAGCTGCTCTCGTGAAGAACTTCATGATACCCCTTTTCAACTAGTGCTGAGTGATAGGAATATCAACACTCGTCAGTTCCTGTCAATGACTTAACGACGAGTTTTTGCGCGCCGCGTAAAAAACCGAGTAACAGCGCGCACTGTCGGGTTAGCCTTGTTTCTCTTTTGATATGCTCTGAGGCGCCCCCCTGTGGAATGCGTTGCTTCAGCCTCTTTTTTATCTCGGCCCTGTGCTGTGCCGCCCAGGCAGATTACCGTGGATGGCAGTCAGTGGGAGGAAGCGGAGACAACAGCCATTACTCCTCGTTGAATCAGATCAACCGGGAGAACGTAAAGTCTCTACGCGTTGCGTGGATATTCGAAAGCGGTGACAGTTATGCCGGCTCTGACATGCAATGCAACCCGATCGTCGTGGACGATGTGATGTTTGTCACCACTCCGAAGCTGCGCGTTGTTGCTTTGAACGCAGCAACGGGGAAGGAGCGCTGGAGCTTCACAGGGCAAATTGGTGGACGTGCGCCGCATCCGAATCGCGGACTGACGTATTGGACAAATGGGAAAGACTCTCGGATCCTGTTAACACTCGGGCACGAGTTGTTATCCCTGGATGCAAAGACGGGGAAACTTGACGCGCACTTCGGCAAGGAAGGCCGCGTGGATCTGCGGGCAGCCTTCGATACACCGCTGGAGGATACTTCGCTTAGTGTTACTAGCCCGGGCGTCATTTATCGCAATTTTATTATTCTCGGTAGTTCAGTAGCGGAGTCACTTCCTTCTACGGCAGGAGACATCCGAGCTTACGATGTGCAAACGGGTCGGCTGGCCTGGACCTTCCACACCATTCCTCACCCGGGGGAATTCGGCTACGACACATGGCCGGCGGGAGCATGGAAAACATCGGGAGGCGCGAATAACTGGGCAGGCCTGGTTGTCGATCAAAAAAGAGGGTTGGCATTTGTTCCGACAGGCTCAGCTGCCTTTGATTTCTATGGCGCCGATCGGCATGGCGACAATCTTTTTGCCGATTCGCTGTTGTGCCTGGACGCGACTACGGGGCAACGAAAGTGGCACTTTCAGGGGGTTCGACACGATGTGTGGGATCTTGATCTTCCTTCGGCTCCGCTCTTAGTTACCTGTCGCCGTGATGGAAAGCTGGTGGATGCTGTTGCCCAAGCCGGAAAGAACGGCTTCCTCTATGTTTTAGATCGCGAAACGGGCGAGAGCCTATTTCCCATTAAGGAACGATCGGTTCCTCCATCG
>CALMAV010000102.1:10667-15590 GCA_937859895.1 uncultured Bryobacterales bacterium
AGTAGATGGAGAGCAACTTGCGCCCAGGCAGAAATTTCCGACTAAGCCTGCCCCGTTTGTACGTCAGGAGTTCACAACGGACACGGTGACTGATCGAACCGAGACCGCACACAAAGCAGTACTTGAGCAGTTGAAGACTCTCGACTATGGCAGGATGTTTCAGCCACCGAGTCTGAAAGGAACTGTGACTTTTCCCGGTTTGGCTGGCGGCGCAGAGTGGGGCGGGAGTGCTTTCGATCCTGAAACTCATCTTTACTACATCAATGCAAATGAGTTGCCATGGCTTGTGCGGTTAGTACCAGCCGGTCAAGTCGCGAATAAGTTGACGGCCGGCAAGCTTTACAGATACCGGTGCGCAGGCTGCCATGGACCTGACAAGAAGGGCGCTCCACCTGAGTATCCTGCGCTCGATCACCTAAGTGATCGGTTGACATCTGAACAGATCACATCCAAGATTCACAACGGAGGCGGTCGGATGCCGGGCTTTGCTTCGCTGGGCGATCCGGCCATTCAGGCAATCACTGGATTTTTAACAAATGGAAGCGATAGCGCAGTGATTCTTCGGAAAGACGCGAGTTCTGTTCCGGCGTTGAAATATGGCGTAGAAGGTTATCGTAAGTTCCTGGATCCTGATGGGTACCCTGCTAATAAGCCACCCTGGGGGACTCTATCGGCGATTGATTTAGACGGCGGTGGGTATTGCTGGAAAATCCCGCTGGGTGAATACCCTGAGTTGGTTGCTCAGGGACTTACTAATACGGGAAGTGAAAACCATGGGGGAGGAATAGTAACTGCGGGCGGGCTGTTCTTTATAGGCTCGACTCATTACGATAACAAGTTCAGGGCCTTTGACAAGAAGACAGGCGCCCTTCTTTGGGAAACAACGCTGCCCAATGCCAATAATGCTACCCCGTCAACGTACGAGGTGAACGGAAGGCAGTATGTGGTAGTCGCAGCAGGCGGGGGAAGAGATCGACCTTCTGGCGGATCTTTCATCGCCTTTGCTCTTCCCGCAACCCGGTGATATGCTTCGTAGCGGCAATAACAGCCCAGGGTAGTTAAGATCGATCATTACGGAAGATTGCGGCTAGAGAGTTGCCGCACGTAGAGGAGAGCGAATGTCTAGGAAACGATCTCAGATTAGTCGGCGAGGACTTCTTCAGAGTTCGACCGCACTACTTGGCGGAGCACTGTTAGGAAGCAGGGCCGATGCAAACCCAGAGCCGCGAGTTCAAAACGTAAATACGAATTCAAGTCCGTCGAACCTGAAGATTACGGATCTTAGGGTGGCGACGGTGCATAAGCCTGGGCCAAGCCCGTGTACAATCATCCGCCTCGACACGAACCAGGGCGTCTATGGACTGGGCGAGGTTCGGGATCTAGCGAGCCCGACTTACGCTCTTTTTCTGAAAAGTCGACTAATTGGCGAGAACCCGCTAAACGTAACTTACCTTTTCGAGAAGATCAAACAATTCGGAGGCGACTCGCGTCAGGCCGGCGGCGTCGTTTCGGTGGAGGAAGCTCTGTGGGATATCGCGGGCAAAGTCTACGGCGTCCCGATCTACCAGATGCTCGGCGGCAAATTTCGCGATAAGATTCGCCTCTACGCAGATACAACAGAGTCGAAAGACATAAAAGTCTACGCACAACGCATGAAAGCTCGCAAGGAAGAAATGGGGCTTACCTGGTTAAAAATGGACTTGGGTGTCGACATGGTTTCAGACACCCCTGGCACTTTGACCGGACCTTCCGGCTTGAATAGGTGGGAGAGTAACAACCTGCCTCATCCGTTTCTTGCAAATGAAGTGACCAACAAGGGAATTGAAATGCTGGTTGCGTACGTGGCAGCCGTCCGCGAGGCAGTCGGCATGGAGATCCCACTTTCCATGGACCATCTTGGTCACTTAGGGGTGAACTCGATTATCCGGCTTGGCAAGGCATATGAGCCCTATAATCTTTCCTGGATGGAAGACGTCATTCCGTGGCAATACACCGAGATGTTACAGCACATTACGAGTGAGAGTCCTACGCCCATTCTTACAGGCGAGGACATCTATCTCAAAGAGGGGTTTGTAAAGCTTTGTAAGAATCATGCTGTAAGTAAAATTCAGCCTGACCTTTCTACATCCGGGGGTATCTTGGAGACGCATAAGATCGGGGATATGGCAATGGAATACGGTGTTCCTATGGCAATGCATTATGCGGGTCTTCCTATCGGGGCCTATGCCAGCGTCCATTGCGCGGCGGCAACAGAAAACTTCCTGGCTTGTGAAAATCACTCGCTAGATGTTCCTTGGTGGCAGGACTTAGTGGAAGGCGTTGAAAAACCTATCATCAATAAAGGCTTCATTGCTGTTCCGAATAAGCCCGGGCTAGGTATCACCCTCAACGAGGATGCCGTTAAAGCTCACCTCTTGCCGGGCACTGGCTTCTTTGAGCCTACCCCGCAGTGGGACAAAGAGCATTCAGTAGATCGCCTTTGGAGCATGGCGCCGCCGAGGACGCCAGGGAGAGTCGGCTAGGCAAAGGCTACCTCGCTGCGATTCATCAAGCTGCCAAACAAACTTATGAGAACATTTAGCCTCATTGCACTTACAGTAGCTTGCGTAGCCACAAGTGCTTCGCCCTCTTTTGCGCAGGTGAAGATGACCAGGGATCAGATGATGTTTTACACGTCTGACTGGAAAGGCGACCGCTTCCCTGATGGCCGGCCGAAAGTACCTGATGACCTGCTTAAGCGCGCGACCAACGTGTCTATTGAGGACGTATGGGAGTATCTTGGCGAGCACGGATATAAGAATCAGTTTGAGAGCGGTTGGCAGGCTCTTCATATTGAGAAGCCTTTTGCTGGGCGTGCGCTTACGGCCCAGTACATGCCTATTCGGGCCGACATGGCCAAGGCAATTGCGGCAGAAGGTAAGGCCGAAGGACGAGTAAGTGGAAATAACAGCTGGCCGATTCATGAATTACAGATCGGCGACGTCTATGTTGCTGACGGTTTTGGAAAGATTATCGAAGGCACGCTCATTGGATCGAATTTAGGGAACGGGATTGCCGCACACACCCATACGGGCTTTGTTTTTGATGGCGGCATTAGAGACCAGGAAGAGAATCGTCAAATATCCGACTTCAACGGTTTTTACCGGGGGTATGATCCCTCCGCATGGGCCCAAATGGAATTGACAGCTATTAATGCGCCTGTTCGTATCGGTCGTGCGGTTGTGCTGCCCGGGGATTTGGTTCTAGCAAAGACCGATGGAGTTCTCTTTATTCCAGCGATCCTTGCAGAAGCTGCGGTTAGTTCAGCCGAGTTTACGAACTTAACAGATGCTTTCAACTTTGAGCTCAATCGGCAAGGGGCAAACGGCGCTGAGTTCGAAGGAGGCTGGACACCGAAGAAGTATGCTGCCTTTGCAAAGTGGATTGACGCGCACCCGGAACGACTAAAGATGCCCCGCCCGGAGTTCGACGCCTTGCTTGCTAAAGCAACTCATCCGCGTCAGGCTCCGAGCACACCTCCTGCAACGGAACCTTAGTTCGGGCGAGTTTATTTTCCTCGCTAAAACAGTGCCTGCATCGAAGTGATTTAAGGCAGTTGTATCAGCTCTATCTTGATTAAGGAAGATTCAGAAAACGTGCATTCATTGAATGAAATGCGTTGCCTCCACAAACTTAGAAGTTGCCTTTTCGCCATTGGATTGCCGATAGTTGGGTTAGCTGCCACGCAGGGTGTTGATTACTACTCGGCTTCCGGCTTACAAGATAAGGCGAAGGCGATGGGAGCAAACGCGAAAGCCCAATCCAGCAACCCGGTGGTAAATCCATTACTAAAATATGGGAACGATTACACATTGCTGGTGTATCGAAATGCGGATGGACAAGCGGAGTTACATGAGCATGAGTCTGACCTGTACATGGTAGTGGATGGAGAAGCAACGCTGGTCAGTGGCGGAAGTATGGTCGACCGGACATCCCAAAGCCCGGGTGAGTTCAGAGGGAGCGGCATCTCCAACGGCGAGTCGCAAACCTTGCGAAAGGGCGACGTGGTGCATATCGCACCGAATATTCCGCACCAGTTAAAGGTAAAGCCAGGGCAGACCTTCAGCTACTTCGTTCAGAAAGTGAAGGAGCAGTAAGGAGCTCTTGGCGAACAATGAACAGTTCAGAAACTGTTAGACAGATCAGGGCTCTCGGGATCGTTCCCATCGTCCGGACAGTCGATGCCGAATCAGCCATCCGATCAGTTGAGGCCATTTGTGAAGGCGGTATTTCGTGCGCAGAGATAACCATGACAGTAGCCGGAGCGTTGCGGGCCTTAGAAGAAGTAGCCAAGCGATTCGGAGATAAAGTTTTATTAGGAGCCGGAACGGTTCTTGACCCGGAGACGGCGCGGGCCTGTATGCTTTCCGGTGCGGAGTTTCTGGTCACCCCGAGTTTGAATGTGAAAACCATCGAGCTGGCCAAACGATATTCGAAGGCAATCTTTCCGGGTGCTCTAACGCCCACAGAGATTGTTACCGCCTGGGACGCAGGTGCGGACGCGATCAAAATTTTCCCGTGTAGTGCGATGGGTGGAGCCAAATACATCAAAGCGCTGCGCGGTCCCTTTCCGCACATAGAGTTTGTTCCAACCGGAGGGGTGAATTTAGAGACAATCAACGAGTTCCTAGCGGCAGGATGTTGTGCGGTTGGAGTCGGTAGCGAATTAATTGACAACCAGACTGTTGCTTCGGGTAAGTATGAGGTGTTCGTAGAGCGAGCGCGCAAATATATTCAGAAAGTAGAGAAGTTCCGCTCTGAACTTTCGTCTGCGGAGAAGAACTGATGAGCGGCGCGAGTGGTCAGGGAAGTACCGACGGCAGAGACAAGTTAGTGGCTGCATTTGGCGAGATCATGTTGCGGCTGACACCGCCAGGTTATGAG
>CALMAV010000102.1:15600-16832 GCA_937859895.1 uncultured Bryobacterales bacterium
CCAAGCTACTTGGGGCTGCGGCGAAGCGAATGTTACAGTTTCCATTGCGCAATTTGGAGGAAAGAGCCGATATATTACCGTTCTGCCGGCTAACCATCCAATTGCTGATGCTTGCATAGGCGAACTGCGCCGCTTCGGGGTGGATGTACAACAGATTGTTCGCGGGCCGGGGCGGCTGGGCGCATACTTCGTGGAGACAGGGGCCAACCAGAGGCCATCGAAGGTAGTTTATGATCGGGCCGGCTCTGCCATAGCGGTGGCACAGCCCGGCACTATTGATTGGAAGCGCGCCTTAAGTAATGCCTACTGGTTCCACATCACTGGGATTACGCCTGCCTTGAGTGAATCGGCCGCCGTATTGACCCTGGAGGCAATAAGGGCGGCACGGGCGGTAAATGCAGTTACATCAATGGATCTCAATTTCCGGAATACCCTTTGGAAATGGGGTAAGCGCGCGCATGAAGTAATGCCTGAGCTTCTACAGCAAGCTGACTACTGTATCGCCAATGAGGAAGATTGCCAGAAGTGTTTAGACCTCCATCTAGATATCGATGTGGAAAGCGGCGAACTGGAACGGGAGAAGTATCAGCAACTCGCAGAAACAGTGCTCTCAACCTATCCAAACTTGAAAGGGGTGGCAATCACGTTGCGAGAATCAAGAAGCGCTTCCCATAACGGATGGTCGGCTTGTTTTCATAATCGCGAACAGTTCTTCTTGAGCAGGCGTTATGAAGTTACGCACATTGTTGATCGCGTGGGCGGCGGTGATAGCTTTGCTGCCAGTCTAATCTATGGCCTGATGAATCTGGAGTCACCGGCAGAAGCACTCGAGTTCGCCGTGGCTGCTTCGGCTTTGAAGCACTCCATTCCAGGCGACTTCAATCGCTTCAGCGCCGAAGAAGTAATGGCTTTGGTGCGGGGTGGTGGTTCAGGCAGGGTCCAGCGTTAAATGCTGAACCGGAGAACATTTCTGCGCTCGACCGGAGCAATGGTCGCCGGTCTAGCAGGACCTCATTTCGCTTTGGCAACGCTGCCCAAGATGAAGATCACCCGTGTCCGGGTATACGAGCCGCCTAACCCAACGCCGCTGTTTAACCAGAGTGATCTGGTGGTGACGATTGAGACAGATAGCGGCGTCACCGGTATTGGCGAAGGCGGGTCGAAAGATACGCTACAGCAATGTGCAGGACGGCTGATTGGGCGTGATCCCCAACGTATTGAGCAGCTTTGGC
>CALMAV010000102.1:16842-19405 GCA_937859895.1 uncultured Bryobacterales bacterium
GCTTTGGCAGGATATGAGCCGCGCGTATTTCTATCCGCCCGGTCGTGAGAAGCAGGATGCGCTAGGCGCGCTAGACCTGGCTCTCTGGGACATCAAAGGCAAGGTTCAGAATATACCTGTTCATCAATTGCTTGGCGGCATGGTACGAAACTATTGCGAATGTTACAACACCGCCGGAATTATTCCTGGGATTCAGCCCGGAATGGGTCTAAAAGAACGGGCGCAGCTTACCGTGCAAGCCGGTTATCGGGCGTTTCGAATGGGCGCCGCTGACCGACCGGCAAACACAACTTACAACACCCGGGAACGAGTTAATCAATTGTATGAAGAATGCGCGCAGGTACGAGAGGGCGTTGGTAAGAATGGCGACTGGGTGGTTGACTTTCATCAGCGCTTCGACTTGGCCGATGCGATTCGCGGCTGCGACCTGATTGAGCCGCTAGCTCCTTTCTTTGTCGAAGACCCTGTGCGCGCCGAAGCTTTCAATGAAGATTTGCCGATTATTCGAAGCAAGGTAAGTGTACCCATCGCAGCCGGCGAGGAGTGGGGCAATCGCTGGGACTTCAACAAGCTGGTGGAGAATCACAGCATTGACTACGTACGCGCGACACTTCCTAACGTGGGCGGTATCACCGAAATGATGAAGATTGCCGCAATCTGCGAAACCCACTTTGTTGGCATTGTGCCGCATTTCACTGGACCGATAGCAACAGCGGCACTAGTGAATAGCCTAGGGACGTTTTCGGGGCCTGTCCTGATGGAGTACAACTTCGAGGGCAAAACCTTGCCGCATCTGCCCGCTTGCCGGGATTTCAAGAATGGAAAGTTCTACCCAAATGAACGGCCTGGACTGGGAGTTGAGTTAGATATGAAGTATCTCAAGCCAATAGCCGAGTACACGCAGCCAATTACTGCGCGGGCGCAGACTTACTTTCGGCCAGACGGCTCCATCACTAACTGGTAAGTACGACGTTACTGCTCTGAGCTCTTAACCGAGTCGGGGAGCTCTCTAAGGATGGCCAAGCATTCCAGCATTGCCCGCCCATTGTGATAGGCAGCTTTCCAGATATGAGCTTTTGCGCCAATTCCCTTCCCGTCACGGACAGTTTCCCACCAATCGCCATTGGTCCAATCTGTTTGGTATTGATCTATAAAGTCATAGGTCTTTGCGAACACATTCCAGTACATGGGGTCGTGAGTCAGGCGATACATGTACAGTGCTGATACACAGGCTTCGGCCTCCACCCACCAAACCTTGTCCGTTTTGTCGGCCTCCTGAAGGAATGGGCCTGATTCGAAAAAGCCGCCATTTTGCCTATCAAACCCATACTTTTGGGCATTAGCAAATGTCGCGCGAAACAGGTCAAGCAGGGGATATGGCGAAAGATTTGCTGCCTTGCAAGCGTCGACGAGCAGCCAGATATTCTCCAAATCATGGCCGTAAGAAATTCGCGCGTAACCATCGCTGATATCCGGTTCCCAATTACGGCGATACTTATCGGTGCATCCGGATAACCCTTTACGCACTACCGCGTTGCTTTCGATCTGAATCAGTTCGACCAGACGTTGGAGAGCCAGGGGCGAACGGCTCGCGCGATAGTAGGCAGTTACAGATTCGAGTAAGTGCAGGTGAGTATTCATCAGTTTGTACTCAACCGGACCCATGTAGCTGTTACCTGTCCGCAGCAATGTCCAGTCTTCACTAAAAGATTCCAGATAGCCGCCGTACTGCCGGTCGTGCGCTTTCAATTCGAGCGTTTGAAAGACGGCGGTGGCCAACTCCAGGGCCTCCGGCTTTTTAGTAGCGATAGCGTACTCAGATAAAGCATAGAGCCCGAACGACTGTCCATAGAGATGCTTATTAGGTAGAAGATGGCGATCGCCGGTCACGTCAACATCCCAAAAGAATCCGCCGTTCTTCTTGTCGAGCATCTTGTCGCGAAGGAAACGGAAACCAGTATCTGCCGCATTCAGTGTTTTCTCCGGCTGGTAGCCCTCTCGAGCTAATCGCGAAAAGAACCAAAGCATGCGCGCTTGCGTGACAATCATCTTGTCCGTCTTACCCGAAGGTTTGCCATGCTCATCGAAGTCGATCAGGTAACCGCCATGGCGTTCGTCCACGCAACGCGAGAGCCAGAACGGGATTATATTCCCCTCTAGATTGTGCTGAAGTTTTGCTACATAACCCCCGGCTTGTTGCGCTGGAGCGGGCCTACTAACCAGTAGAACAAGCGCAGCACAGACGAGCGAAAACTCGGTCCGACGGAGACGTGAAAAGCACATTGCCGGTAGCGTATCATCCGAACGCTGCAATGTGATACTCTCCACCTGAAAACCAGGATGAATTTCATCAAGTCACATATCCGCTGGGTCCTGATCTTTTGGATCTTTGTTATGAGCGCAGTCGCTTATCTGGATCGAGTCAACATCTCTATAGCGGGTAAGTCAATCGAAAAAGAGTTTGGGCTGGACAACGTTCAGCTCGGATACATATTTAGTGCGTTTCTGCTCGGCTATGCATTCTTTCAAGCACCTGCTGGGCGACTGGCTGATCGCTTAGGCC
>CALMAV010000102.1:19415-26558 GCA_937859895.1 uncultured Bryobacterales bacterium
ATGCTGAGCGTCATCTGGTGGGCGTTCTTTACTGTAGCTATAACCGTTCTTCCCACTGGAATCCCGGGTGTGCTAATCGCTTTGATTGCCATTCGCTTCTGTCTGGGCGTCGGCGAAGCTGTAATGTACCCTGCGTCGAACTGCGTGGTGTCTTTCTGGATTCCTACTTCAGAAAGGGGCATTGCTAACGGTCTTATTTTTGCCGGCGTTGGATTCGGTGCCGGAGTTACTTCGCCGCTGATCACCTACATTATGGTTCAGCACGGGTGGCGTGCGGCCTTCTTTGTCAGTGCGGCCATAGGACTCGCTGCTGGATCAATCTGGTTTGCGCTGGCTCGCAATCGACCTCGTCAGCATCCCTGGGTTACAGAGCAAGAAGCTTCCTATATTGAGGCCGGCCTTCCCGAAACAAGCAGAGCTGCCGAACGGCAGATGCCCTGGATGGCCATCCTGAAGAACCCTGACATTTTGGCTGTCACGTTCAGCTACTTCACTTTTGGATACGTGGCGCAGATCTTCTTTTCCTGGTTCTTTATATATCTGATTGAGGTCCGCGGTCTTAATCTGCGCCAAAGCTCTTTGTATACGATGCTGCCATTTATTGCTATGTCAATCGGCTCTATCGTCGGTGGCCTAATCAGCGACTATCTTACTGGCCGGTATGGTAAGCGCGTGGGCCGTTGCGGGGTTGCAGTATTTGGAATTGGCGTCTGCGCAATTTTCACAGGATTGGGAACTCAAGTAGCGAGCCCACAACTCGCAAGCCTGGTACTCGCAGGTGGCGCGGGTGCCTTGTATCTTTCGCAGAGTTCGTTCTGGTCGGTAAGCGCCGATATCGGCGGCAAATCAGCAGGATCGGTTTCGGGCGTGATGAACATGGGTGCTCAGCTAGGAGGGGCATTGACTACCTCGCTTACGCCTGCCATTGCGAGTCATTTAGGGTGGAACGTTGCGTTCTTGACTGCGGCAGCCCTGGCTGCGTGTGGGGCACTTGCCTGGCTGCTGGTAGGTAAGCGCGCACAAACTTCGCAAGTAGGAATGCCAGTGGCAACAGCAAAGGCTTAGTAAATCGGACAGATAGAACGGAGCGTGAAACGCTCGGAGCATGCACTCCGTCCGTGCTACTGAATGCGCTTTTCTATTCGCTGTGGGCTTCTACTGTTAAGCGTGATGCCTGCATACTCCCAACTCTTTTCGGTAGGTGTGAAGGCAGGTGTTCCGCTCACTGATGGCCTGAACGGTCAAAGCTACTCCAGCACGAACGTGACCACAAGCACTCAGCGTTGGATTGTCGGACCGACTGCTGAAATTCACCTGCCATTCCGCTTGTCGTTTGAGGTGGATGCGCTATATCGGCGAGAGAACTTTACTACGACTCAGTTTCTTACCAGCTTTGCCGGGACAGTGAACGATTGGCAGGTTCCGTTTCTCGGAAAGTATGAACTGCACGGTGGCTTGCTGCGCCCTTTTGTTGACGCAGGTGTGACTTACCGAAACCTTTCAGGTTCAGTGCCGGCCAATAACGCAGGGTTCACCATCGGTGGTGGAATCACAGCTAAACTGCTATTTTTACGTCTCTCGCCTGAGTTTCGCTACACACATTGGGGCGACAAATCGAATGGCGCAGGACCATTCATAGCAGGAGGGGGAAACCAAGGCGATTTCTTAGTCGGATTTACGTTTTAGCTGTTCTACATCCTACCCGGCGTCGATCAGTTGATTGAGCTCCGGCGGATACGTTGACTTAAAGGCCGGGTAAGCTTCGGCTAATCGAATCAAGTCAAGCTCGTCTTTCTTTCGTTTACTCAATCTTCGTTGAGGGTCAAGATACGCCCAGAGCTTGCCTTGTGCAACATCCGTTAAGCTCGCAATTGTTACGCGCTACCCTAGAACTTCGGCTTCTACTGAGCGCGAGATGAAACTTTGGTAGCGCTCGTCCTTGGTGAACTGAATGCGAAGCTGGCTTCCAGGCACAATTGCATTCAGCGAGTGACGGTAATCCTCAGTCAGGAAGCCGTGTTCGTGAAGACTCGTTGCAAACTGCGAAAGCGTTTCCGAGACAACAACGAGATCGGCATCAAGTGTGTATACCGGTTCGACGTAGCAGTTCACGGCGAGGCCGCCAATAAGACAGTATGGCCCAAAGGATCGGCATACCTCAACTAATCGCGCGAAGTCGGTAGCTCCACCCCGAGTGGTTAGTTCGTACACCTCCACCGCTGTCATACATTCACTCTATCTAGAAGGCGAGGTGCGATTTCGCTTGATGGGCTTGGCCGTCGCACAAGGCTGTAAGCTCACCCACTGCAGAGGATTAACCGGCTCTCCATGCGCGTACAGAGCCCAATGCAAGTGTGATCCATTGGAGCGCCCCGTAGAGCCGACAAATCCAATCACATCGCCCTTGGCTACGGTATCGCCCAGTTTTGCCGCAGTCTTCGACATATGCAGGTACATCGACTTCAGCCCCTGCCCGTGATCAATCCCAACGGTGCCGCCATGCAGAGCAAACTCCCCGGTCAGTGTCACTTTTCCTGCCGCCACTGAGTGGATGGGTGTACCGGTTGCACCGCGCTGATCAAGACCTCCATGAAAGTCACCAGTCAGCTTGCCATTATGAGCACGCCGGACCCCAAAGGGAGAGGTCAAGCAGCTTCGCAGGGGCGGCTCAATCGGCAGCGTCCAGAATCGCTCGGGAGAGTCAGCTTTGAAAAAGGAAGCCACTTGGGTCCGCTCGTCGTCTGTAGACCTGAGCTCCGTCAAACTTTTACTCAGCACGACATTTTGAACGGCAAAGTGAGCACTTGTCACTTGCAAATTGCGCTCTTCTACCGCTTCACCCTTCGCATCCAGCCATCTCAGCCGGTAAGTTCCGGGAGTTGTCAGAACCGGCACCGGCATTAGCCCGCTTGTTTGCGCAGGTGTTATGCCAGGATAAAGCGGAACTCTACGCCCCAGGAAACTAGCAGCAACTGCACTCTTCGGACCCGTGAGTTGCAGGAGATCACCCTGCTTAGCCGACGGAGGCCTAACTTCGAAACTCTGTGCGAATGCGACAGCACTCAGGACCAACCAAAGCCAAATACGAACCGTGGCGCTAGACAAACCATCAGCATAGCCGCCCGGGACGAAATCAGCTTAGCGACCCATCTCGTTAATACGCGAACAGAGGTTCAGCCCTGCTTCGGGAACCGAAACGCCCAGAATGCCTGTGAGCTTCTGATGCTCTGGGCGTCCCTCTTTCTGGTCTTGCACCGCTGCTTTCACACAGAAGTAGAAAGCCTGACGATCTTGCAATCGCGTCCGGCAGGCTTCGCAATTTTCTACATGCTCCGCCATCCCAGTCAGTTGCTGGTCTGACAGGCGATCAAAGAAGAAGGCCTCAATCAAGTTTTCATCCAGATGCGCCTTAATATCGACGGGCTGCTGCCGCTCCAGCTCTGCGGTCGCTTCCTGAAGCAGCTCTTGATAAACCGGGCAACCGCAGTTGGCCAGCGACTCCTCGCTGAATAAAACCACGCTCAGACATTCGTGGCAATCCAGCGCGTGAGCTAGTAAATGGTCTTTCAATTCCTGCTCAGACCGGGGCGCGTCCAGATTGATGGTGCGGACAGTCACACTCAGATTCAGCTCGTCGTTCTTGGTTTGAAGGAGGTTCTCACAGGTCATGCCCTCTACAAAGCATGTGAAAGGCCATTCGTTCGAACCACTTAACCCTTCTGCAAGTTGTTGATTATAAAACGCCACTAAGGAAAGCCCTTACTCCGTCCTGGATCTTTGGGTAATACGAAGAAAAGACTTGACCCTCGGTAAGCTATACCATCTCCGCGGGTGGCGTTAGCTCTGAGCCTGATTCCAAGAGGTTGCCAGCTGCACGAACGAGCGCACACCAATGCCCGTCGGACCTTTAGCCATCCAGCTCTTTGCGTCATCCAACCAGGCTGTAGCAGCAATGTCCAGGTGAACCCAGGGAGTTGGATCTGCAAACTCGCGGAGGAACCAAGCTGCCGTTATCGATCCGCCATAACGTCCGCCAATGTTCGGCAGGTCGGCAAATGTCGACTTCAGATACTCCTTGTACTCATCGTCCATCGGAAGTTGCCAAAACTTTTCGCCGACCGTTTTGGCTGCCGAGAAAAACCGGTTGAGAAATGATTGGTCGTTGGTGAACGCACCCGCGTTATAGTGCCCCAGAGCAATTCCGATTGCCCCGGTCAGCGTAGCGGCATCTACCAGGTGTGTCGCGCCATTCCGTTTGGCATAAGTAAGGGCGTCCGCCAATATCAGCCGGCCCTCGGCATCCGTGTTCAGAACTTCAATGGTCTTGCCGGCCAGCGAGGTAACAATGTCTCCCGGGCGCTGCGCGTTGCCGTTCAGCATGTTCTCTACTGTTGGTACATAAGCAGTCAACGGCAGCTCCGGCTTTAGCTGCGCAACCGCTCGCATTGCGCCGATGACAGCTGCCGCGCCAGCCATGTCGTACTTCATTTTTTCCATGCCGTCAGCACCTTTAATGGATATGCCACCGGTGTCGAACGTCACGCCTTTACCCACCAGCGCCAGATGGTCGCTGCCCGATTGCTGAGCCGGTACGTACTTCATGGCAATAAGAAACGGCGGATTGGTGCTGCCTTGCGCAACCCCCAGCAGCGCGCCCATTCCTAACTGCTCCATAGCTGCCTGATCAAGCACTTCGCACGTGAGCCCGAACTGGTCGCACGTCTCCCTGGCGCGATCCGCCAAGACAGCAGGCGTCAGCTTGTTCCCTGGTTCATTAACCAGGTCGCGCGCGTAGTTCTGCCCTTCGGCAACGATGCGTCCACGATTAACTGCCGCCTCAACTGCATGCCCCGCTTCGCCATTCCACACCAGCTTGAACGTGTCTAGCTGCTTTTCATTCTTCTTGGGGTCAGTTCTGTATCGGTCCGCTTCCCAATTTCCAATGACGGCCCCTTCTGCAACTGCTTCCGAAGCGTCGTAAACGGTTAGACCACTGTGATCGTCCGGATTAGCAGGGGTTGGTTCGATATTGTCCAGCGACAAAGCTATTGCCCGTATGCTTTTGCCCTTCGCTGTTCGCGCCAGCACTCCTCCAATTCGTCTTGCTTCGACCGCCGTGAACTTGGATTGCTTACCGCCACCAATTACCAGCAACCGCTTAGCCACAACGCCTTCCGGCCGATGCAGCAAGGCTGTCTCATAAAGCTTCCCAGTGAACTCACCGCTCTGCCGCAACTCAGCCATCCAGCCTGACTGCAGTACCCATTCCGAATCAACGACCAGACTAGGGCCTACGGCATCACGGCCCAGCACCGGCTCCGGCGCTTCAAAACAAATGGCCGCCAGTGTATCTGTTTCCACCTGTGCGGCAGCCGTACTCTCAAATTCAATTTGCATGGTTACTTTGGAACGCGATCACTGACGAGCCCGTCTGCCAATTGCAGCTCTTGCTTCAGCCTGCATCTCTTTAGCTTTTGTGGCCTCGCGCTTATCGTGGAATTTCTTACCCTTCGCAGTTGCAATCTCGATCTTGATCCGTCCGCCTTTCAGGTACAGCTTGGTAGGCACAATGGTCAGACCTTTCTCGCGGGTCTCGGCGCGCAGCTTATCAATTTCCGACCGATGGAGCAAAAGCTTGCGCTTGCGTACCGGCGCATGATTCATGATATTGCCGTGCGAATACTCACTGATGTGAGCATTCAGCAGCCACATCTCGTTATCCTGAACTTCGGCAAAGCTTTCCTTCAGCTGAATCTTGCCATCCTTGGCCGACTTCACTTCCGTACCGGTCAACACAATACCGGCTTCGTAACGGGACATCAGGTGGTAGTCGTGCCCGGCCGAGCGGTTGTCGCTCAGGATCTTGAAATCACCTGGTTTATCCAATGACGGTTTGCCTTGCCTGGGCGCGTTCACTTTGCGCCTGCACGATTAGCGTTTTCGCGGCGTCTTCCATTTCGAAACTCGAGAAAATGCAGAAGAAGCCCAAGACGCTATTGGTAAATAACGTACTTCCTAACAAGGCCGTTCTCGTCTCGAATATAGGAGTGGAGGGGGCCAAACTGGAAGGTTTCGCACTCGTAGTTTAACATGGGCTGGTACACCTTAAACGTGAAGTCTCCGTATCGAATTCGAGATACAGTTGCGGTTCTGTGTGTTCTCGCACTGATAACGCCTCCGGTTGAGGCGCGCAATCGCAAAGGCGATAAATTTATTAAGTTAGGCCAGAAGGCCGAGACTGCGAAGGACTATGACGCTGCCCTTGGCTACTATGACCAGGCAGTGGCGGCAGATCCCAACGAAGCGGCCTATCTGCTCGCCGAGCAGCGTCTGCGGGCGAAGGCTGCCGAAGCCCATCAAATTGAGGGGCGCACCTTGCGCAGCGAAGGCCGCCTAGATGAGGCTCTAATCCAGTTTCAGAAGGCCTACCTCGCTGATCCTTCCTCCGCCATTGCCTTGCAAAGTATTCGTGACACCACCGCAATGATCAAGCAGCGGAATGCGGGACCTCCTGGCACCGTTGTGCTTACTCCGGCCGAGCGCAATCGCCAAGAAACCGAGCGGCGGATCAACTCGCTCGAAGGCCCCCCGATGCTTCGCCCCATCAACGGCCAGATCAGTAGCCTCAAGATGAACAATCAACCGGTGCGAGTGCTTTATGAAAGCGTCAGCAAACTCGCCGGTATCAACGTGCTGTTCGACCCGCAGGGCATTGAGACGGTTGCCGGCAAGAACTTCAACCTCGATCTGAATAACGTCACGCTTCAGGAAGCACTCAATTACATCGCGCTCGAAACGCATACATTCTGGAAGCCGATCAGTCAGAACGCAATCTTCGTAAGTCAGGAAACTGATCAGAAGAGGACCGAATATGCTGACGAAGTAGTCAAAGTTTTCTATATTCAGAACGCCAGCACGGCTAACGAATTTACAGAAATCTTCAATGCCGTTCGCACCGGCGCGCGCCTCACGGTGGGTGCCTTTTCTGTTCCGAGCCAAAGCGCCATCATCGCGCGCGGCACCGTGGATACGATGGCATTAGTTGAAAAGCTTGTGCATGATCTTGATCACCCGAAGGCGGAGGTGGTGATCGACGTCATCGTCATGTCAGTGAACAAGTCGCATGTGACTACCCTCGGCGCC
>CALMAV010000103.1 GCA_937859895.1 uncultured Bryobacterales bacterium
GCCCAACGCTTTGGCGTCGTCACCGAATATCTCGCTCGCCTGGGCCAATATCCGCGTGACCCGAACAACCCTGTCTGCTTCGTCCTTGGTGAGCAGTTGGTTGCCCCGCGCTTTACGATGCTGCAAAGTTCGCGGGGGAACAATCAGGTCGGCCACTTCGGTGAAGGTCAGGCCTTTTTCTCGTAAAAGCGCAAGGCTAGCAGTAGGCAGGCCTCTTTCAATTACCTCTGCTAACTGAAAATCAGACCCAGACTCAATACCCGCATCGATAGTTGTCGCCATAATGCCCTACAAGCATTGTGCCATAACTAGCAGTGGCATATTGCGCCAGTCTGCCGCAACTGAGGAAAAATAAGGGCGTTAGCCTTTCAACCAGCAAGGTGATCCACGTGAAGGGTAATTGGTGGAAAACACATCTTGGTGACCATTGCGCTACAAACGTACGACAGAGTACAACTCAGACCGGAATCCTGATCCGAGTACACTGTTCGAAACGAAGCCAAGACGCCTTGCTTCAAGCCAAACCCGGCGGCGCGGTAACAGCATCGACTGTTACGATTGAGACTTACCTTCCATCTGAATGGCGTTCCGGCTCTACAACACTCTCACCCAGGAGTTAGAAGTCTTCCACCCGTTGCAGGGCAATACCGTCCGTATGTATACGTGCGGACCGACCGTTTACAACTTCGTCCATATTGGCAACTTTCGAACATTCACGTTCCAGGATATTTTGCGAAGATGGCTTCGTTATCGCGGCTACCAGCTAAACCATGTGATGAACGTGACGGATGTCGACGACAAAATCATCCTGAACGCGGCCAAAGAGAACAAGTCGATCGAGGACTACACGGCCAGCTTTACGCGCTCTTTTTTCGAGGATGCGGCAGCGCTGCACCTGGAGCAGCCTGAGCATGTAGCTCCAGCAACCAAGCACATCGGCGTGATGGTAGATGCCATCGAGAAACTCGCCGCTAAGGGGTGTACATACACCAGCGACGGCTCCACCTACTTCCGCATTTCTTCATTTCCGCAGTACGGCAAGCTGTCGCACAACGACTTCAGCGGAATCCGAGCCGGCGCGCGAGTTGACGTGGATGAATACGACAAGGCTGACGCACGCGACTTTGTTCTCTGGAAGGGCAAGAAAGGCGACGAACCTTCCTGGCCCACTCCGTTTGGCGAAGGTCGCCCCGGCTGGCATATCGAGTGTTCCGCCATGGCGATGCAGTATCTGGGCGGAACGCTCGATATCCATGCCGGCGGTGTTGACCTGGTTTTCCCGCATCACGAGAATGAGATAGCGCAATCGGAATCCATCACCGGACGCCAGTTTGCTCGCTTCTGGCTTCACTCTGAACATCTGCACAATGAGTCGCAAAAGATGTCCAAGTCGCTGGGCAACTTCTTCACTCTTCGCGATCTGCTGAAGGAGGGCTACCAGCCGGAAGCAATCCGGTATCTGCTTGCTTCGGTTCCCTACCGTAAAAAGCTCAACTTTACTTTCGAAGGCCTTAAAGCGGCTGCACGCAGCATCGAGCGTCTCCGAGACTTCGAACTTCGCCTGGCTACTAGCCGATTTGCGCCGGGCTGCGATGGTGCGTTGAGTGAACGGTCGCGCGAGGCCATCCGTCAATTTGAAGAAGGCATGGACGACGACCTGAATACGGCCGAAGCCCTTGCCGCCATCTTTGAATATGTGCGGACCATCAACACAGCCATCGATGCCAATAAGTTCTGCGAAGACAATCGCTGGGAAGCAGCTAAAGTGCTGGAAGTATTCGACAGCGTCTTCGATGTCCTTAAACCATACGAAGCCAAAGTGGCGCCTGAGGGCTCTGGCACCTCCAATGGCTCCGGAATCACCGACGCCGACGTCGAAGCGAGAATCAGCGAGCGAACTGCAGCCAAGAAGTCGCGGAACTTCAAGCGTGCGGACGAGATCCGCGGGGAGCTCCTGGAAGTCGGCATCACTTTGGAAGACACCAAAGACGGCGTCCGCTGGAAACGGAAATGAACTTCGAATCAAAAGTGGTGCACGCCGGCGATCGCAAGCGCCGCAAAGGAGCTTTTGTTCCCTCCACCACGCCCATTCATCTGGGTACAACCTATTTCTACGAATCTGCGGCAACGCTTGACCGCGTACTTGGTCACGAGGAAGAAGGCTTCTGTTACGTCCGCTACAACAATCCAACGAACGAGGCGCTGGAAGAACTTGTTACTACGTTGGAGGGCGGCTATGGATCGCTTGCCACCTCGTCCGGCATGGCCGGCCTCCAGATTGCATTCCAGGCAGCGCTAACGGATCGCCCGCACACCATCCTTGCCTCTGATTCGATCTATGGCGCCACGGTAAGCTTGCTCGACCAGATTATGAGCCCGTTCGGCGTTAAGGTGAAATACGTCAACATGTGCGACCTGGCCGCGGTGGAGAAGGCAATCAGTGAAGTCAAACCTGGCTGTATATTCACGGAAAGCGTCTCCAATCCGCTGCTGCGTGTTGGCCGACTAGACAAGATTGCTGAAATGTCACGGGCTGCCGGTGCCTCACTGGTTGTGGACAGCACGTTCGCCACGCCGATCTTAGTTCGACCACTGGATCTGGGGGCGCACATTGTGGTCCATAGTGCCACCAAGTACCTGGCCGGGCATGGGGATGTCCTAGGCGGTGTCGTAGTCAGTGGCGATGAAGAGCATCATCAGGCTGTTCGCTCCATTGCTCGTATTAACGGACCGCTACTCGGGCCATTCGAGAGCTACCTGACCATGCGCGGCATTAAGACCTTGGCGGTTCGCTTCGAACGGCAGTGCCGCAACGCGAAAGCTCTGGCCGAGTGGCTCAGTCAGCATCCTTGCGTCGAGCGGGTCTACTACTGCGCTGACCCTCAGCATCCGGATGCAGAGGCGATCGCTCATTGTTTTACTCCTGGTCTGTTCGGCGCAATACTCAGCTTCGAAATTAAGAACGCCGACAAAGCCCGGGTGCTTGCATTTATGGACCGTCTGCAGATGATTGTTCCGGGAACGTCACTGGGTGATGTACATACCCTGCTGCTGTATCCGCTAATTGCCTCTCACCGAACCATCTCGCCAAAGATGCGAGAGCGTATGGGTCTCCGCGAAAATCTGGTGCGCGTGGCGGCCGGCATTGAGCACCTGGAAGACATCAAAGCAGATCTGGACCAGGCTCTGCGCGCCCCTGCGAATACACTGGGGTAGTTCTGTGTTTGCCCATCACCGACGAAAGATTCAGCTTCTGTTCGCCCTGGCGGATGCCATCCTCACGGTTCTGGCATTTGAGGCTGCGTACGTCACCCGCGTGCGTCTGGCAATCGGCACGCTGTTTTTTCTCCGGCCCGAACCGCATATATTGATCCTGTGCTTCTGCGCTGTCCTCTGGATTGCTCTCGGCTCTTGGCAGCGTGTGTACGAGCACTTGGACTCCGCTGGTCCCAAATATCTGTTCTGGCATACGCTGCGGCAAGCATTTATTGGCGTGCTGATGGTGATCATCTTCCAGTACTTGATGCGCCTCGATCCGCCGCTCAGCCGTAGTTTCCTCCTGCTGTTCTTCGGGTTCAACTTGGTGCTGCTGACCGTGTTTCGTTGGAATGCTCCGCATCTGATTGGCGCATTTCAGCGCGGTTTTGGTTCGCCGTATCACATTGTCATTGTGGGCGACGCACCTAAAGCAGATGCCCTAGC
>CALMAV010000104.1:0-9413 GCA_937859895.1 uncultured Bryobacterales bacterium
CCGATTTCACTCTCAAGAGTTTGGATGGCGCGCCGGTTCACCTTGCCGAGTTACAAGGCAAGATTGTTCTGTTAGACTTCTGGGCTACCTGGTGTCCGCCTTGCCGTCGCGAACTGCCCACCATTGAGGCTCTGAGTAAAAAGTACAAAGATCAGGGCGTTCTGGTCTACGGCGTTAATGATGAGGATGCAAAAACGGCGAAGACTTTCCTAGCTCAGCACCATCCGGAGTTGGCAACGCTGCATGATGAAAAGGGGAAGGTGCATCGCGTGTATGGCTGTTACTCGATTCCGACCGTAATGGTAATTGATCGCACGGGTAAAGTGGTTGCACACTTCGTTGGAGAGCGGCAGGAGAGCGAACTTGTCGCTGCATTGAAGCAAGCCGGGATGCAGTAAGAAGAGCCGAAGGCACGGCCGCAATTTGCTACTCGAATGAGGTTCCTTCAACGCAGACCCACAAGACCGCGAACCCACTCGTAGATTCGGTCCGAGTCATAGCCAATGCCGCTCTTAAAAACAAGTTCAGGCTTTTCGATGACGTTGACATCGTGGGCCAAGTCGCCTTTCAGCAACACCAGATCAGCGTGTTTGCCCTGCGCGACAGTGCCGATCTCTCGCTCCTTACCCAAAAATTCAGCGCCATTCAGGGTGAAGATTTTGATCGCTTCAGGCACAGTAAACCCCGCTTCGATCAAGAGCTCCAGCTCCCGTTGATCGCCTAAGCCAGCCAGGGTGTGGCCATCGCCAGTGGGATCGCATCCGGCCATCAGCTTTCCCCCGGCTTGGGCGAAGGCACGTTCGAATTGCATCTCTTTATTAAGAGTCGACTGAATCTGCAGATCGTTTTGCTGCTCGAATAAACGCGCCGTCATCACGTATGACCAGGAGGCTGGACTCATGAGTTGGTAGGCACGGCCCGTCAGTTCGTGCTGGATGGGAGGGCGAGAGCCTCCCTCAACTACCGAAAGGGTTGAGGTGAGGGCTACATGATGTTGAACTAGATTTTGAATAATCTGCTGCGCGGCTGATCCGTTCGGGTCAACCTTGGTGGCAAGTTCCTGATAGGCGTCTTGTATGAACGGCTGACAGCTTCCAGGTTGTTTCCGTTTACTATAGAGCTCGCTATCCGGCGCAACAAAAGGCCCGTGCTCCAGGTTGTCTATGCCCATCTCAGCCGCTTCTCTGAAGCTAACCGAGCACAAATGTCCGGTCACCTTCATCCCGCGGCTGTGCGCTTCCTCAATTGCCGCTTTCAACTCTTCCCCCGTTATGTTCATGTAGGCCTTGATGGATGAGAACCCGACCGAATGCCAGTAACGCACGAATTCGCGCGCTTCCTGCGCTCCATTCAGGCCATGCATCTGTTCTATCGACGGGGACGAGCCTTCCAGATAAGGCCCGGTCAGTTCGAATGTGGGCCCGATCGCTTGATGGCTGTCGATCTGACGCTTTAGCTCAAGGTCCGTGTAGGGCTCAATTGCGCCTGCCGTTCTAGCAGTGGTAACGCCGCTTGCCAGGTAAAGCAGAGGGAATGAAATCGGCTGCTCAATAACAGAGAAGTGGGCCTTGGGCGCTGGACTGGTGTAGAAGAGATGCTCATGCATACCCACGAGCCCTGGAATGAGAGTGTGTCCAGTTCCGTCAAGGATGCGGGCGTCTGCAGGAGGCTTCAGCGTTGTGCTCGCGCCTACGTTTTCAATCCGGCCATCGCGCAGAATCACCGTCTGGTCCGGTTGCGCTGCGGCGCCAGTCCCGTCAATGAGCAGCACGTGTGTTATCGCGATAAGCCCTGACCGTTCTCGAATTAAAGCTTCCCGGCCATTGTTGTTTTGCGAGAAAGCGGCCGCAGTCAAACTAATCAACAGAAACACTGATCGTAAGCGCTTCATGGCAGACATTTATATCATTCAATCTGCAAAGAAGGGCGTTTGAGTAACAGTCATCTCAGGTTGCCAACGGTGTCTCATTCCGCGATCAATAATTTGATTAATTGAGCAAAAAGCTATAACACTGTACTGTCCATTGGAATCGTAGTGGAGGCGGAAGATAGCTGCGCTGAAGCAGGTCGGGCTCCATCGATTGCGGCCGGAGTTTGGCCGGTGAAGTGGCGGTACTCGGCAATGAAGTGCGACTGATCGAAGTACCCGCAAGAGGCAGCGAGGTCTGCATGAGACTCTTCTCCACTCCTTAAGCGTGCTGCTGCGCACCGAAAACGACAGATACGGGCCAGCAGTTTCGGGGAGAGCCCGGTATCCTGCCGTATACATCGTCGGAATTGCCGTGTACTCAACCCCACATTGAAAGCGAGCGCATCGAGCGAAACCTGCTGTGGCGATTGAGCTAGGTAGCGCAGCACGGAGGAGAGCCGGCTGGGAGTCTTTGGTCGAATACTAGCAGCGAGTATCCGGATCAGATGCTCCGGCTCTGCTTGGTTGCTCAACTGTTCGCTCAAGCAATGACCTGCCCTTAGCGCCACAGTTTCGAAGGGCACAATTCGGTCCGTGAGGAGATCGGCATCAAGGTGGACCAGGTGGGTCCAGCAACCAGGGTGGAAGCGCACTGCCACCGATAATTGTCCTGGTGGAAGTGTAAAGCCGGTCGGTTTCGTCATGGGCCCAACGAACTGAAGATTCGAGACACCGCCCGTACGTGTGAATAGCAAATCGGCACACCCGTCAGGAGGTACCACGTGTTTATACGGCGCCTTGAACATCTGATTGGATTTCCAGAAACACTCGACCGTATCGGCCAACGCTGGAGGGGGCGGAACTTCAAAGTACTCGAGCATGTCCGTTTTTTCCTATCGTTCTGCAAGCTGACCCTCTAGGATGATCGGCATGAAGATAACACCGGTGTTGATTGTAGAGGAAATTGAGAAATCGCTGCCATTTTGGATGGAGCGGCTCGGATTCGAAGAGATCGTGCGAGTACCAGATGGCGAACGCATCGGTTTCACCCTGCTGCAGAAACAAGGGGCAGAACTCATGATGCAGACTGCCGGGAGCGTCTTGAGAGATGAGCCGAAGTTTGCGCCACGCGAGGACATGCCAGTGGTGTCGCTGTTTATTGAGGTCGAAGATCTAAGCGCAATAGCAGATCAATTGGAAGGCTATCCCATTGCCATGCCGGAGCGGACTACCTTCTATGGGATGCGGGAGATCGGCGTTTTTGAACCGAGCGGAAACATCGTCGTGTTTGCTTGCAGGGCTGAAGGCTAACATCTCAGGGCAGCGTCACTGGGTGCGGCGTTCGGCTTTGAGCAGGATCGGTTTCGCGGGCTGTAGTGTTCCGCCCCGGCCAGCTATACCGATCTCTTCTGCCCGATCGCTGCATAATCGAAAGCGATTGGCAAGCGCGGCCAAGATTAGCGTACCCTCAGTCTTAGCGAAAGCGTCACCAATACACATTTTGCTTCCGCCGCCAAACGGGAAAGAAGCAAACTTGTGAGGTGGTGGAGCAGCTGGCAGCCAACGATCGGGATCGAAGAGTGTTGGGTTGGAGAAGTAGCGTTCGTTCCGACTAGTGATGTAGGTGCTCAGTAGAACGGAGGCACCCCGTGGCACGGTATAACCGGCAATCTCCAGCGGCTCAACTGTTCGTCTGCCGAAGATCGGCACTGGAGGATACAAGCGCAGCGTTTCATTGAAAACACCCGCCGCGTATGGAAGTCGGGGAACATCCTCGATTGTCGGAAGGCGATCCCCTAAAACAGCGGCGGACTCAGCAGCAAGTCGTTCCTGTATCTCTGTATTCCTCGCGAGGAGATAGCATGCCCACGTTAAGGCACTGGCAGTAGTCTCATGCCCGGCAAGCACAAACGTAACTATCTCGTTACGAATGGCTTCATCGGCCAGTGCCGACGACGGATCATCCTGCAGCATAAGCAGAAGCGAAAGCACGTCGCGAGATGTCGAACCGCGACGGCGAACGATCAGCGGATGCAGAACGCGATCCAGTTCAGCTCGCTCGGTGGCGAAGAACAGGCTGCGACCTTCTGGATAAAGACGACGGTAACCACGCGTCAGCGGCTTACAGAGGCTGACGAAGGGGGCGATACGTCCGGCACGCTTAACTACGCGGTTAAGCACGCTGGAAACATTGTTCGCACTATCGCGAAACTCGGGACCAAAGAGTGTTGCTCCAATAATGGCCAGCGTGATACGGCGCATCTGAACACCCATGTCGAGGGCCACACCCTCAGGCCACGTATTAAGAACATCGGCGGTTTGGGTACTCATCGTCTCCACATAAGAAGCGATCTGCTCTTTGTGAAAAGCAGGCTGGAGTTGACGACGCCGTTCGCGATGTTGGGGCTCATCGCGCGTGATCAGCCCGTCGCCCACCAGTTCCCGCAAGATAACCGCGCCCGTATCGCGGCCGAAAGACGCTTGGCGCGTGATCAGAACGTCTTTCACAAGGTCGGCATCATTCACCAGGTACATGCGCTGATGGGCTAACCGGAAATAGGAGAAAGGGCCGAATCGGCGGGCTGTCTGTTCGAGAAAACCAAGTGTATGCGGCGCCGAACGAACGCCGAAAAAGCCCAGCAACTCCGTGCCGCGAGGGCCGGGTGGAACTTGCATAAAAACACTCCGCGGTGATTTGAGTATGGCACCGCTGCGCGAGAGGGTGCGATCAGTCACAATAGGAGAAGGTAGACCGCTAGCGCAGGTTCTCCTGCGGCTGACGGCCAACAGTAAATTTCCAAAGAAGAGGGAAGACACCAATGGCAAGTCTCTTAGAGCAATTGCGCAAGATGACGATTGTGGTCGCGGATACCGGTGACATTCAGCAGATTGAACACTACAAACCGCAGGACGCAACTACCAATCCATCGCTGATCACGGCCGCTGCGCAGATGCCGCAGTATCAGCAGGTTGTAGATGATGTTTTGTTCGATGCCAAGCGCGAACTGGGCGCTGACGCCAAGGACCAGGACGTGGCAACGCTCGCCTTTGAGCGGTTGGCGGGAGCATTCGGCGCCAAGATCCTAAAAGTAATTAAGGGTCGGGTGTCAACTGAAGTGGACGCCCGGGTCTCTTATGACACTGAAGCGACACTGAAGAAGGCGCACGCGATTATTGAGGAGTACGACAAGATCGGTATCTCGAAAGAGCGTATTCTAGTCAAGATTGCTTCCACATGGAAGGGCATCAAGGCAGCGGAGCAACTGGAAAAGGAAGGCATCCACTGCAATCTGACTCTGTTGTTCGGGCTTCATCAGGCGATTGCTTGCGCTGATGCGGGTGTCACGCTGGTATCACCGTTTGTGGGCCGCATCCTCGATTGGTACAAGAAGGATACCGGCAAGGACTATCAGGGCGCAGAAGACCCCGGCGTCCAGTCAGTAACCAAAGTTTATAACTACTACAAGAAGTTCGGTTACAAAACTCAGGTGATGGGCGCAAGCTTCCGCAACATTGGGGAGATCAAGGAACTGGCTGGCTGTGACTTGCTGACCATCTCACCGAATCTTCTGAAAGAGCTGGACGCGACCAAAGGCGAACTCCCGCGTAAGCTCGACCCGGAGAACGCCAAGAACTTGCAGATCGAGAAGATGACCATCGACGAAGCCAAGTTTGAGCAGATGCACAAGGCGGATCGGATGGCCGATGACAAGTTGGCCGAAGGCATTAAGGGCTTCAGTGACGCGCTGGTTTCGCTCGAAAAGCTCCTGAAGGATCGGCTCGCTGCAATAGTGGCCGAGCACCCGCAGGAACTGGCTCACCAGTAGTCTCACTTATCACGTTTGATACCATTCGTGGGCCGTTCGTCATAAGACGGGCGGCCTTTTTTATTCACGTTGGAGGATGAAGTGCTATCAAGGCGGAGCTTCGGACAGGCAATATCAAGCGGGCTACCAGCCGCAGTTATGCTGGGGCAGTCTGGCACTAATGGAAGTGGCGTAAAACTAGGTGTTTGCACCTACAGTTTCCGTGAACTGCCGCGCGAGGCTGGCGCCAAAGATGCAGTTGGCACGGTCCTCGCAGCGATGAAAGCGTGTGGAGCTACGCAGTGTGAACTCTTCTCACCGCAACTGGAGCCCGAAGACCCAGCCATAACCGCCTTCATGAAACAGGTAGCGCAGATGAATGGCGATTCGAAAGCAATCTCGGCCGCGTACCATAAAATGCAGACTGGTCCTGAAGCAAAGGCGAGTCGTGACGCACTGCGGCAGTGGCGGTTATCTACGCCGATGGACCACTTCCATGCAGTCCGAAAGCAGTTCGACAATGCCGGTGTGAACATCTACGCCTACACCATAAACTTCGGAAAAGACTATACGGATCAGGAGCTGGATGCCTGTTTCAAGCAGACACAAGCGCTGGGTCGCGCCGCGTTTGGCTCCTTACGCTGAGAAGTACAAAATCTATGTAGCGCTGCATGGGCATAGCAATAAGAGCAATCCAGACGATTTCTCCACCCCCGCAACATTCGCGCAAGGCCTGAAGTTATCCGACTACTTTCGCGTAAACCTGGATATCGGGCACTTTCATGCTGCCGGTTTCGATCCGGTGCCTTACATCGAGCAGAACCACAAAATCATCACCCACTTGCATATCAAGGATCGCAAGGCTGATGACGGACCGAACGAACCTTTCGGCCAAGGCGATACACCAATCAAGCCTGTACTGACACTGCTCAAGCAGAAGCACTACCCGATACCAGCCTTTGTCGAGTACGAATACAAGGGTTCAGGGACGCCGGTACAAGAGGTAAGTGCATGCCTATCGTACATGAAACAGGTACTTGCGTAACTAAGCATCCGTTTCTTAAGAATTTGACCGCGGATGTCTCACTTACTTAGTGCAGCACGGGCGAAAGAGTTGCACACCTCTGTCCACAGGTGTCTATATTTGCTTCTTACAGGTGCGCTAACGGACAAACCTACCAACGGGAGACTGCTACCTTGCCAAACCCTTCTGACTCGCCCGAAAAAACTCCCTTTGACACCATTGAGAGTGCCTTGGAATTCGTGCAACTCCTGCAGCGAGAATCAGAACGGACGAGAGCGGAGATAGAGAGCCTGATGGAGAGCGATGACAGCGCCAGTTCCCGCCGTTTGGAGGCGTTACGACTCGTGCTTCACAAGCTGACGCAACTGCACTCCTATATGGAGTCAAGTGCGCGCGTCCTACACGACTTGCAGGCTTTGCGTACCTTATTGCTCCGCTAAGCTACCGGCACTGTATAAGCTATCTCTGGCTTATGAAACACATTGGTTCCGGCAAGCACGTCACCCAAGCGCCGGCCTCCAACCAGCAGAAGTATCAGCTCAATTGGCAGAACGATAAGTAGGCCGATAAACCAAAACAGAATACCGGCAAGAGGAATCAACTCGAGGAAAACAGCAAGAGCAATCGGGATATTCCGAATGATTCGCTGCGACGTTGTGGAGGGAGAGCCACCAGCACTCAGGACGATGCTTCCGGTAAACGACTTGCCCAGGCTTGCCCCATTGATGTCGCGCAGTAGCCAGTAACAGCCGGTGATCAGTCCAAACATCATCCACCCGAGTATTGGCACAAAGTGGAGTACCGATAGAATCAGGCACGGCAGAAGGTCAATCAAGTACGCCAGTATTCGCCGTCCAAGATTTTCCCGTTCGGGAACAATGGCTACAGGCGCGGACCTATATGGAGAAGGCGTCGTCGGCTGGCCCTCAAAAGAGGAGCCTACTGAACCGAAAGACTGTCCACAGTTGCTGCAAAAGCGGATTCCGTTGTGTTGCAGAGTTCCACAATTAGGACATTGCATGATTCTTGATCTCCGGGAAGCTTGCTCTAAGAATACGAAATTTGTTGCGCAACTGTTCCGTTAGGCGCCCGTGTAATACTCAATGAAAATTCCAAAGTGCGAATACTTTCATCTCTCATCTTGCTCGGTGTTGTGACAGTTTCGAGTTCGCTTCTGCAAGCGCAGGTCACAAGCGGAAACGCAGTGGTGCGCTGTGGTTCGCTGCTAAACCCGGCGACAAATCAGGTAACGCACGACGCATTGATCGTCGTCGAAAACGGTCTGGTTAAGGAGGTGTCAACCGCTGCGCTAGGGGGAGCTGCAACCGGCTCAACTGCTGTTGACGTAAGCCGTGGCTTTTGTCTCCCGGGATTGATCGATGTACATGATCACCTAACGGCAGACCCCAAGCACTCCGGTTATGCATCGCTGGGCGTATCGGTCCCGCGGCAGGCAATCACCGGAGCCAAGAATGCGCGGCTGACGCTTCTGGCTGGATTCACGACAGTGCGCAATGTGGGGGCAGAGGGCTTCAGCGATGTAGCCCTACGTGACGGTATCAATGACGGAGAGATACCTGGACCGCGTTTGTTTGTGTCGGGCCCGCCACTTGGCATTACAGGCGGTCATTGCGATGAAAATCTCTTAGCACCTGAGTTCAAATTCAGCAGCACCGGCGTGGCAGATGGCCCTTGGGCGGCGCGGCAGAAAGTTCGCGAGGTCATCAAGTATGGCGCCGATGTGATCAAGATTTGCGCGTCGGGAGGAGTGCTCTCCAAGGGCGATGCGCCGGGAGCCGAACAGTACACACCGGAGGAGATGAAGGCGATTGCTGACGAGGCGCATAAGCTGGGACGCAAAGTAGCTGCACATGCTCATGGCACTCAGGCGATTAAGGACGCCATTGTAGCGGGCATCGATTCAATTGAGCACGCCAGCTTAATCGATGCTGAAGGAATCCAGCTAGCCAAACAGCATGGGACCTACCTGGTGTTCGATATCTACAACGACACGTATATTCTGAACGAAGGGCCGAAAGTCGGCATGCTGCCTGAATCTATTGAGAAAGAGAAAGCCATCGGCAAATTGCAACGAGCCAACTTTCGGAAAGCCTATCTAGCGGGCGCGCCTCTTGCGTTTGGAACCGATGGCGGCGTATATCCCCATGGAGACAACGCAAAGCAACTGGCCACCATGGTTGAGTTTGGAGCAAAGCCGATCGAAGCGATCCAGTTTGCCACTGTTAATTCCGCCAAGTTGCTGAATTTGGACGGCAAGGCAGGCGCGATCCTGCCGGGCTCATATGCTGATCTGATAGCAGTGGACAGTGACCCTCGTGTTCACGTTGACGTTCTGGAAAACGTGAAGTTTGTGATGAAGGGTGGGCGGGTTTATAAGAACGAATGGCAGGGCGCGCCGGCTCTCTCAACGAAGTAGCCAACGCGTTACGGAGTGATGGCAAAATTGAGAAATGTCCCGTTTCTATCACGAACTTCACGACCGTGAACTCTTGGTTCAAGCCGCCATCACTGTGCGCGAACTGCAGCGACGGGGCTTGGTGGATGTCTTGATTCCAGAGGTAGATAAGAACGAGTTTGAGAAGCAGCAATCAACTGCTTTCCCACGCCGCCTGGCAAATGTTTGTAACGAGAATGGGCGGCTGATGCTGGTAGT
>CALMAV010000104.1:9423-11754 GCA_937859895.1 uncultured Bryobacterales bacterium
GAGTTTCTTCCACTAGGTTGATTAGCTGTCGGCGCTATTGTAAGTGACATCTGAGTTAGGGAGCTACGGCTTTAGCACCCTATCTCAGCGAAGCAACTAACCAGCGCGGCTCCTAAGCGTATCTATGTATGATCCCGAGCGCTCCTGCGCTTAGGCCCAGGCTAAAGGCTTACGAGGCTTCGTGGTCGGTTGTTACGGAGAGGTGCCCCCAGCTGGAGAGCTCTTCTTTATCACGCCCGATACGCTGCTCCAGCACGCCGACTGCGTCGCTTCCGGCCAGAAAGTGAAGTGGCGGGTTGTTCTCATCCGCGAGTTGCAGTAAAACTTTCGCCAGTTTGACCGGATCGCCTGCCTGTTGTCTGCTACGGGCATCGTAGAACGCTTTTATCTTCTGAGACTCAGCCGCATAGTCATCAATTTCCTTGGCCGCATACCGAACCGACGAGCTTTCGAGGAAGTCCGTCCGAAAGAACCCGGGCTCGACAGCAGTGACATGAATGCCGAACCCGGCAACCTCCTGTGCCAGCGACTCTGACCAGCCTTCCAGTGCAAACTTGGTAGAGCAATAGAGCGAACAACCCGCACCGCCGCGAAGACCGCCGATAGACGTGATCGTGAAGACGTGCCCGGAGCGCTGCTTGCGCATCACAGGCAGCAAGGCCCGAGTTACATCCATCGTGCCGAAGACGTTCACGCGGTACTGCTGTTCGACCTCTGCGGGTGAGCTGTCCTCAAACATGCCAAGCTGGCCGTAGCCCGCATTGTTGACCAGCACGTCAATGCGCTCAAATCGCTCCACCGCAGCCATAACAGCTGCGGTAGCCTGCTCGGGCTCAGCAACATCAAGGGTCAAAGCCAGTAGGCGCTCGTTCCCTGCCCCAAGGGCTTCAGTAATCGCTCTTGTATCCCGTCCTGTTGCAACCACACTCTCCCCCGCTGTCAAAGCTGCACGCGCGATCTCTAGACCTATGCCGCGACTGGAACCTGTGATAAACCAAACCTTGCTCATTGCTCTCCTGTACATCTCCTGTCAACACTGAGCTTATAGCGGTTCTACGAAGGTAAGGTAGACTGATACTCTACTGTCCTTGCACGATCCTCTCATCTGTGATTGATACGATTCAACCCCAGGAACGGCTGAAAGAATTGCGGCAGTTGATCTCCGAATGCTGCACCCACGCGCAGATTGCTACGGCTGTGCCCGGGCTAACCTTGCTACGATCCCAAACGGTAACAAGCTCCCCCGTGCAGGTCATCTACAAGCCTATGGTGTGCCTGATTGCGCAAGGCAGAAAACAAGTCATCTTGGGGGGCACCACGTATGAATATGATTCTTCGAAGTACCTGATCAGTTCTGTTGACTTACCGGTCAGTGGCATCGTTTCGGAAGCATCGGCCGAACGTCCCTACCTTGCGCTCAGCTTAACGCTCGACCAGGAAGTACTATCTGGCCTGCTACTTGAGATGTCCTTAGCCATTGAAGAAGGACCTGTCCCTTGTGCCCTCGGTATCACTCAGTTGACGCCTGAACTGCTGGAGGCATTTGTTCGCTTACTGCGCCTGCTCCATCGGCCATCGGAAATCAGGCTTTTGGCTCCGTTGATAGTTCGAGAGATCCTGTTTCGCCTACTTACTGGGGACCAGGCCTCCATGCTCAGACAGATTGCAGTACGGAACAGCCAGACCCAACAAGTTGTAAGAGCGATCAACTGGATCCGACAAAACTACGAAAAGCCGTTCTGCATGGGCGAACTGCTACGAGTCTCCAATATGAGCGCGCCTACGCTCCATCGACATTTTAAAGCGGTAACGGCAATGAGCCCGCTTCAGTACCAGAAGAAGATTCGGCTGCATGAGGCACGCCGTCTGCTTATCTCACAAAAAGAAAACGCGGCAGCCGTCGGATTTTCCGTCGGCTACCGCTCTCCGTCGCAATTCAGCCGAGAATATAACCGACTTTTTGGAGCCCCGCCCCGCGTTCACGCAAGCAGTTATTTAAACGACTAACCAGCTGCTGTTAATGGCGGATGTCCTGAATTCGACCTGTTCGCGAAATCCGGCAGGCACCGGTTGCGCCATTCGCTTGACTGGTCCTTGAGCGAATCTGAAAATTGACCGTGTAGCCGCCGCGGTCGTCATTATCGCCGCCATTGCTGACACGAACTTCATCACGACTTGCACCAGACTGGTTGGCTACTTCGTTTTGGCAAATGTTCAAAGCGTCACCAGCTGAGATCCGCTGGCCATTGTTATTCCATCCACCCGTGCCATTGTGATTCCAGCCGCCGCTGCTCCAATTCCCATTGGCTCCGTTACCGCCGCCGTTATTCC
>CALMAV010000105.1 GCA_937859895.1 uncultured Bryobacterales bacterium
ATTCATGGTTGCTTCGGTCCTCGCAAGTTTGCCCACATTTACTTTCATCGCGATCTCTGAAAGGGAGATTGAACTTACGCGCATCCCAATTGGGATCGAGGATCTCGATCCTGTCTTTCATCGTTCCCCAATGCGCTTGCATCCTGTGACTACCGTCGTGATCTCCGTAATCGGATCACCTTCGCGCTCGGTGATGAAAGCCTCGCCTTCGTCAGTTTTCATCAGCAGTTCCATCCGTTTGTTTTGCTTGTACACGGGTAGTCAAAAGTCCGTTATTGCAACGATATTGGCTGACGCGGTGCTCTAGACCCGAAGGGTAGTGGCTCAACGCCGAAGGCGACTGCTCTTGGCGTGCGTACTCGACTCATCCAAACGCAGATCGTGCCAGCGATCTTTCCAGAAGCCAACAAGTCGAACAACATTATTGCGATGATCCACGGTCAAAGCACCAATCCCACCTTGCCCGGTTTTAATGGTCGAGACTACACCGAGAGGATGAGTTCTTAAGAGCACAACTTCGCTGCCCCAATCGCGGTCCGTGTCTATAAGCACCCATGCTACCCGCGTTCGGCCAATAGCTGCGTATTGGCCATCCGAAGATGCAATTACTTGGCGTACATAAAACCAGTCTCGGACGAGTGGACCGAGCAAATTGGGAAAGAATGGCAGTTGAACCGAGGAAGTGACAATGCCTGAGTAGTCCAGTAGAACCGCTTTTTGGATTCGTTCCATCGCCCACCACCGAGAGAAATCTGTTCTCCCTGGCTACGTCGATCGTATGCGAGGCCGTCTTGCTAGGAAATGTTAGTGAAGCATCTGCCTTCACTTGGCCTTTATCCAAGCGAACTCCCCGATACACCTTTCCCCACAGCCCCCCGAGATCCACAGCCGGTGCAAATCCTGCGCGACTAGTGGCCCACTGCCGTTGACACCGGGGTCTGTAGCTCCCAGATCCTGATCGGATAGCAATTGCCCCTCTACACTCCAGCGTTGCAGGTGCAGGCTGATGTTGGAGGCTGCAAGTAGTCCCGTCATTGTTTTGGGCGTTGTATCGCCAAAGCACGAGAGAGTCATCTTCCAAAAACCCTGCCAGGATCGGCGATCCACGTGTCGGTTCGAAGAACCCCTTAGGCGCTGCGTGCCAATCAGAGAAGAAAACTCGATGTGTAGCGCCCGTTTGCTCCGACACTATAACCGTAAGCTTGTCACCAGCTACAACTGTGGCCAGCCACGCGCCGCTTTTGTTGAAAGCTTGCTCGCAGGCGAAGGAGTTTCCGACACGAATCGTCTCTGTTAATCCAGAAACTCCAGAACGAGCGAGGTGTAACTCAAGCTCACCTTGCCTGATCGTTCCCGTGGCGAGAGGGCCCGCTTCAGAGAAAGCGGTACAGGCCACCGTGGGGGTGCTCTGGCCAGCACATGGCATTCCTAAAAGACAAAGGGTCAGAAGAGGGAGAAAGCGCCGCGCTCCGAGACGCCCACCATTGGGCCAAGCGCGTAATATTGCTTCAGGGATCGGCTCGATCAGACGTGAACGAACAGCAGCCTTGGTGCTCAAACGTCAGCAGTCCAACGCGGTGGGACTTTGGATTAGTGCACACACCCCAATCAGCTCCAAGCCCACCTTCGAGAAGCGCGTAAAAGATGCACCCGCCCGAACAATCAGCACACCAGGACTCGTCAGTAGCATCGCGATTATATTGGCCCCAAGGCGTGTAGTCCTGGGGGCGGGTTTGAACGATTTGCAGAAGCTTTTCGTGAGTGATGTTTGTAGGAGTCAACGACATTGTCGAGGTATGGAATCAGATTACCGGGTGCAGTAGGCTCGGGAACAAGTGCCATAACGGTAGCGTCAACCAGTAGGTGCATTGGGCTTTCGTTCTTATTCCGCTACTCATGAGTACCTGGTGCTTAAAAGCGCAGACGATAGCCGCTGGTGCTTCCTACATTGGCGAGCCCTGCGAGATGGTTCAGAGTGCGGACGATCTCTACGTTGGGCAGGTAGTCAGTCTTGCGACATCTCAGCAATCTAATCCCAATCGACCGTTTTCCACCAGCGTTCGTTTTGCTGTACTGGAACGTTTCAATGGAATTGGCCTTACAAGCCGTCACTCCGAGATCCTCACACGGAATTTGGATGGAGTCTCGATCGGGCAGCGCTACCTCGTTTATGTGAAATCGCTTGGTCTAGAGCCGTTCATGTTTGCCGATAAAATAGCAACACTGATCCCGCTCGGGAAGGCTGAAACCTTGCTGGACTATCTTCGACGTCCTTCGACGTCAGTCGGACAGGTCACCGGGTACGTGGAAGATAGCGAAGTTACAAGTACAGCTCTCCTTTCTTGGGCTCCTAGCTGGGCCTATTCCCTTGCACGAGGTCTGCTCCCGGTGGACTTGCAACAAAAGCTTCTGCGAGGTGCTCGCCTCCGCTTAGAGACTCAAAAACACGCGCCACGCTTCGGATTGAGCAATGGACTGGGCCGCTTTCAGTTTGGAGACCTTCGACCCGGTGCGTACTACCTCAGCATTGACGATCCGCGACTAACCCTTAGGCCGGTCGACTCGCAAATCAACATCGTACCGGGCGGCTGCACTGATCTTTACCTGCAGCCCCTCATCAAGTCGGTTGTGATGGGCCAACTCGTTCGGGGCGTGGATCCTATATACGGACTCACGCCTCAGTTGCTTGCCTACGGGCAAGCCAGCTCAAATAACAAACCGTATTCGGCATACACGCACGGAGCCGGATGGTTTGAGTTCTCAGCCATCACTCCTGGAGACTACCTGCTGGCAGTAGACGCTCTCATAGTAGCCGCAAGAGCATGGACCGAACCCCAGTCTCGACGCTTCTTTTATCCAGGCGTTCTGTCAGAACGAGATGCCACGGTAATACACGTCGAAACGAGTTCACAGCCAATCACAGTGACTTTTCAACTACCGCCTCTTCAGCGCAGACCATAGCTCCGCGGGTACCGCTAGGTTCGGAAAAGCCTGAAGACAGACAATCCGAATGTTTCGTTAGCAACCCTTTTAGAGCAAATGCTAAGGCTTTCTTACAACATCGCATCTCCCTTTGGTTCCTCTTCCGGAGATGATTCCAGCCCCAACGGAGCCGCCATCTCCAACGCCACGCCACGAATCTAACCGACTTCGAGATCACGCCATGCAGGTGGCCTACGCCGAAGCCGGTTGCTTTGCATTACGGCGTATCTATAAAAAAGAGCGAGCTGATCGGTTTGGCACCACGAAGGGCGCTTAACTCGATAGTGACGTGGGCTTTCGTATTACCTAATTCTGTTTACCGAACGTCGGATGGGAGAGCTTTCGACGTCCCGGGTGTTCCGCCATATTGCTGTGCCAGTGTTCGCGGATAACGATGTTGCCGCTGCCGCGATCCCGCGATGGCTGATGCTATGCGAATCCTTGCTCCAAAGCGGCTTACGATTGACTCTTCAGAAATCGCTCAATCTCAGGCACCACTTGTTTCCCGCAAGCTTCCAGAAGTAAATGGCCGCATCCCTCGTAGGTGACCAGGCGCGAGTGCAGCAAGCTGCGCTGAAGTAATTCGCCCGTTTCCACTGGGATAAGTCTGTCTTGTTTACCCCAGAGGATCAGCGTAGGTGCTGCAATGGCGCTAAGCTTCTTGTCAACCAAGTCGCGCTTGCTGAACATGGATGTCATTGCGCGGTGAATAATCCAGCTGTCGGGGGCCATTGTGCGCAAAATATCACGAGCGAAGAACGCAGGCAGCTTCGTAGGGTATGGCGTTAGAAAGTTGAAGAGCCTCTGTAGCTGTGAGCCCGTCTTTGGCTCAAATAGACTCGGTTGAAAGGCGGGTGCGAATGTAGTTCCGGCAGTGTCCAGCAAAACCAGACGGCGCACCGCATCCGGATGCCGAATAGCCAGATCCATTGCGATCCAACCTCCCATGGAGACCCCGGCTACGTCCGGTTTAGCCAGCGCTTGCCCTTGTATAAACGCGTTTACGGTCTCTGCCTGAAAAGCAATCGAGTAATCAGCGTCCGGCCGATCTGAACGTCCGGAACCGGGCAAGTCGAGAGCGTAGACCCGAAACCCCGCTTCGTTTAATTGCTTGAGTGCCAAAGCCCAGCTTTCACCCGAGTTGCCGATGCCATGAATCAGCACGACCGGTGCGCCTTCGCCCGCAACATAGTAGTGCAACTGAAAACAGCCTTGCCTCGTGCAGACCCGCGTGTAGCGGCTCTTGGCGCCATGCCGCCATAAATCCAAACGAACCAGTTGCTGAATGGCTAGAAGCGGTCGGAGGTAAATAAAAAGTGCAACTAGTGCAACCAGGGCGAACAGAACAGAAGCGACCCCGGCCAGCCACTTTAGGAAAGAACTCAACCCGCAGACTAGCGCAGGTCAATCGAGGAGTATCTACTTCGTAATGCCAACCTCATTCAGCATCCACGCGTATTCAAAGGCCGTATCTTTCAACCGATCGTATCGACCCGATGCTCCACCGTGACCCGCCGGGTCCATCTTCACCTTAAGCAGCAGCGGTGTTGTGTCGGCCTTCACGGTACGCAATCGTGCGACGTACTTGGCGGGCTCCCAGTACATTACCTGGCTGTCATTCAAACTGGTGGTGACCAGCATCGCCGGATACGCTCGCTTTTCAAGATTGTCGTAAGGGCTGTAGGTTTTCATGTAGTCGTAAGCGGGCTTCTCGTGCGGATTACCCCATTCCAGATACTCTCCAACTGTCAGCGGAAGCGTGGCGTCCATCATCGTGTTCATCACATCCACGAACGGCACAGCTGCGTGAACAGCGCGAAACAGATCCGGCCGCATGTTAACGACCGCACCCATCAGCAAGCCACCAGCACTACCGCCTTCGATCACTAGCCGGTCCGGCGATGTCCACTTCTCTTTCACCAGATACTCCGCACTGTCGACGAAGTCTGCGAACGTGTTCTTCTTCTTCATCAACATGCCGTCTTTCCGCCAGCGCTCGCCCATCTCGTCTCCACCGCGAATGTGAGCAATGGCGTAAGTCATGCCGCGATCCAGCAGACTCAGTCGATTGGGCGAGAACTTTGCCGGCATGCCGATGCCGTAACTTCCATAAGCATAGAGAAACAGCGGCGCTGTGCCATCTCGCTTCAGCCCCTTCTTGTAAACAATGGAGATGGGCACCTTAACGCCATCTCGCGCCGTTGCCCATAGCCGTTCGGAAACATATTGGCTCGGGTCATAGCCGCCCAGAACTTCCTGCCGCTTCAGCAGCTTGCTCGTATGTGTTTGCGGATCGTAGTCGAAGACACTGGGCGGGGTCACAAAACTCTGGTAGTTGTAGCGATAAGTGGGTGAATCGAAATCCGGCGTCCCCCCCGGGCCGGCTGCATAGACGGGCTCAGGAAATGTCAGGTCACTCCAGCGCTCCCTCGCGAAATCATAGAAGCGCATCTTGCTCACGGCTTCTGATTTCATAACTACGACGGCAAAACTGTTAAACAGGTCCAGCTCTTCCAGCAAGTGGCCGGGTTGATGCGGCACAAAGGTCTGCCAATGCTGCGGTGCCCGGTCGTTTTCAGGCGCAGTTACCACCTGAAAATCTTCAGCATTCTTATTCGTGCGGATGTAGAACAGGTTGTCGCGATGGTCTACGTAGTAGCGGTGATCTTTCTCCCGGGGCAGGAACACCGCAAGCTCAGCATTGGGATGATCTGCTCGCAGAAAACGAGATTCAGTTGTATCCTTACTACCGATGTCGAGTACCAAATACTGCTTGTCACGAGTTCGGCGCACCTCGATGTCGTAGAGCTCGTCTTTTTCTTCGTACAACGGTTCAGTCCGGTTTCCTTCAACCATATGGCGAAGCAGCTTGTCCGAACGTTTCGTGACGTCGTCCTCCGTCGTCAGCAGAAGCGTGTTGTTATCCGCGGCCCATGCAACCGAAGTAACGCGTTCAACCGCATTCGGCAGAAGCTGCCCGGTTTGCAGATTCTTCACCTGCAGCGTGTACTGCCTGAACCCGGTGAAGTCTACTGTGTACGCC
>CALMAV010000106.1 GCA_937859895.1 uncultured Bryobacterales bacterium
CATAGGGTCCGGGAGTATCCATGGAAGCCGTGGTTAGTGCGCGCAGGAATGGCGGCGTCTCTTCCAGGATGGGCCGAACTGTCGATGGAATCGTTATAATTTGGCGGTCCTTAATGAACTGGATCAGCCCATCGAATGTGTTGCGGAACGACTGCAGAAGCTCGGCCGGCGGTGGGTGGTTCCTGCCAATCTGATCCGCTACTTCCCGCACAGTTTTGTTTGGGTCGATCTCCTTACAAACTTTTTGTAATGCCTGTTGATTCTCGCGGAGGTTTGCGTACCCAATCTCCAGCAGGCGAGGTAGCGGAAGATCCACCATCTCTTCGTACTTGACCTTATTGGAAAAGTTAGTGGCCCCGATTCGGAAATCACCGTTCGAGCGTGGGAGCAAATCCGTCTGCAGCCAAACTCCATAGCCGGCCAGCGCCTTTCCGACCGCATCATTGGCGGCACTAAAGTGTGTCAGCAGCGACGGGTCTTTCACCGCCGAGAAGGCCTTGGGAACATCCTGGGCGAAGAAACTTTGAATGCCGGGCAACTGCTCAATAGCAACCTGAGTGTAAATCTTTGGGCAATTCTTCAGATTTCGTTTTGCTTCTTCGAACATCTGAGGGATCAATCGTTCGCGCGCAATTACGTCATGTAGTCGTTCTTCTGGAGAAGCAAAACTCCGGCTGATTAAACCAAAGATCGAGGCGGTTGCGTTACTGGAGTAGTAGTCAGGATTGCTCTCCTGCGGCCGGATATCCTGCAGGTTCACCAGTTCGGCGTGCAGATGCGAGATCATCAGATCACGATCCGGGGAAGCCGGCAGCTTATCAAATTGCGGGATAAAGTGTCTAGACAATTCGGTGCGCCTCCCAAATGTCTGGGCCGAGAAGTCTTCCATCTGTGAGTCATAAGGGCCATGAAATCCCGCCGCGGTAGCGTTTGACGGATTTAGATTGTAGTAGGCCTGAAAGTAGTCGTCTACCAGGCGGCTCTCGTCCGATTGTGCATTAACCAAGCCTGCACCGGCCAGGATCAGTAACCAGAACTTCATCAGGCTTCATTGTAGATTTCCGTCTTTCTCTATAGTGAACTGGGTTCATGGCCCCTTCCCGCTTCCGCTCTATAGTCTTGCTGTTTATCGTCATTCTGGTGCCGGCCGCTTACTGGCTCCGCTTCAAGGCACCCTTCGGAGGAGCTTTGCGCGATGGAAGCGGCGGGGCTGCATATGTCATCTTCTGGTCAGCGTTCGCGATGTTGCTGCGCCCCTCGTTATCTGTCTCTAAAGTCGTCCTGTCTGTGTTTGCCGCCACGTGTACGCTCGAGTTCCTACAGCTTTGGCACCCAGCCTGGCTGGAGGCGGTGCGTGGTACGCTGCCGGGCCGCCTGGTCTTGGGTACGACATTCGACCCCTATGACTTTCCGCCGTACGTGGCCGGCACAGCCCTGGCTTTCGGACTGCTCCATCTCTTGCAAAAGCTTGCCCGCGGGCACCAGTCCTGAGGGGTCTCTTCCGCACTTTGTCGTATCGAATGCATTGCCATCACCATCAAAGAAAACGTAGATGTTAATTACGCGAAAAGCCGAATTCTCTGCCTCCCATGTGTGCCGGGTAGAAACTTTAAGTGATGCCGAAAACCAACGGATTTTTGGAGCGGGTGCTAACCCAAATGGTCACGGGCACAACTACGTGGTTGAGGTCACGGTTGAAGGCGAGCCGGATACTCGCACTGGCATGGTAATGGATCTGAAAGATCTGAAGCAGATCTTGGAAGAGGAAGTGGTGGAGCCGATGGATCATCGCTTTCTGAACCGCGAAGTTCCACCCTTCGATAGGATGGTGCCAACTCCTGAGAATATTGCTGGAGAAATTTGGAAGCGCATTGAGCCCCGGATCGGTGGGCCAGCTCGCTTGTCACGTATTAGACTTTACGAGACAGCCGATCTCTTTGTGGACGTCTTCCGCAAGAGCGCAGCAAAATGATTGCTGTCACTCGATCGTACCGCTTCTCGGCTTCCCATCGCTTGCATCTTGGCGACCTGAGTGAGCAGCAAAACACCGAGTTATACGGCAAGTGCAACAACCCGTTTGGCCATGGACATAACTACCGGCTGGAAGTGAGCGTCGCCGGTCCTGTTCATCAAGTGACTGGCCAGATGATTCCGCTCAATCAGCTTGACCGGTTAGTGCAGGATCATATCCTGGCCTCTTTCGAACATTGTAATTTGAACGTGGACGTTCCGCAGATGGCTGATGTGGTCCCAACCACTGAAAATGTTCTATCGGTAATCACTGCGATCTTGCAGCAGCATTGGAGCGATTACATCCCTGGAGCAGCCCGGCTTTATCGTGTCTACATCCAGGAAACCGATCGGAATGGCTTTGGCATATTTGTGCCCACAGCACACAACGCTACGTATACTGGGGCACAACAGTAGATGGCGAAGCTGAAATCGATAAAGCAGGCGCCGGCATCGAAGGAAGCGGCGAACTCTGTTGTGGAGTTCAAGTCGAAAGCGGCTGACCACGCCATTGCCGACCATGTGCGAGAGATCATCCGGGCGGTAGGCGAAGACCCGGAGCGCTCCGGCTTGCTCGATACTCCTCTTCGCAGCGAGAAAGCGCTGCGATATCTAACCAGTGGCTACACAGCTGATATTAAGAAGATCATCAATAGCGCCTTATTCGATGTCGAATATGACGAGATTGTGATTGTTCGCGACATTGAGTTCTACAGCATGTGTGAGCATCATCTTCTGCCGTTCTTCGGGAAGATGCACGTTGCTTACCTGCCGGGCTCCAAGGTAATCGGGCTGAGCAAGATTCCTCGCATTGTCGATGTGTTTGCGCGCCGCTTTCAGATTCAGGAGAGGATGACCC
>CALMAV010000107.1:0-2370 GCA_937859895.1 uncultured Bryobacterales bacterium
CCTCCGGTGCTTCGGGCGTGTTCAGCACTTCCTCGGTCGGCTGCTTACCAATCGCCACAGGAGCTTGGGGTGTTTCTGAAAGGCGGTTGCCGCAGCGAGCCCGGGCCAGCGCTGATCCGTCGGCGATTACGGTTTCTCCTTGGGGAATTAGGTGGCGAGTTTGCGACCAGTAAACATTCTTCCCCTGCCGATAAGAAACGTACATCAGCAAATCGCGTGGAGTCTTTTTGAAAACCGGATGAGTCCCAAAGGAAGCGTAGTGAGCATCGACAACGGGGTCTGCTCTGCGTGCCCGTGCTAACTCGGTGGCCGTATAGGCACCGCCACGGATTACCGATAAGGGGAACACTTTGCGCGGACTCTGCGGAACAGTTGCTTGGGACACAGCCAGCAGTTTCGAGTTCCGCTTAGACATTAGACTAACGGTCGGTCTCCACATTGCTGTAGGCAGAGCAACGACTGCGCAAGCTGCCAGCCAAATCCACTTATGTGTGAAGACACCGCTGCGCTGAGACACGATCACAATTGTTAGTTCCGCGCATAGACCACAAATCTCTTAGTGGGAACCGGCAAAGTGGTCCGAAAAGAAACAATTTACTCAACGAAGTAAAATTTCCAAACTTTCTTACAACTTTGAGCTACGTAGGCGATATGGCTCAAGAGTGGAAGTGCGATCTTTCCCGTCCGAATGTTTTCAGAAGCAGCGCAGTATATTTCTCTTGCTGGCAGTGGCAACAATGGCCCAGTCACAGATAGTTGACCCTGCCAGTTGGATTGCGGTCAAGACCGTCGGGCTCGAACTCCGGTCCACCGGCAGCCAACAGGAAGCAGCAGGGATGCTTCAAACCCTGAAACAAGCCTGGTCGTTCTTTGCGCAGTTGGGAATGCGAGACACCACACCTGACCGACCGCTGCGAATTTATGCATTTCAATCGCGCGCTGAATACGCTACCGTTCGCCTCAGTCGTGGGACGTTCGGACACTGCATTCGCGGACACCATAGCGACTACATCGTTCTAGAGGACATTCAGCCACAGCATCAGCAAGCTGCAATCCATGAGCTAGCCCATGTCGCGTTCAGCCGTGCTGGGTATCACCTCCCTGTCTGGCTTAATGAAGGGTTAGCGGATGTGTACTCTACTTTCTCTGTTACTGAGGGACACGCGACGATCGGCAGTGTACTCGCAGCGCGAGCTAAAGCACTAAATCACGAGTCCTGGCTGGATCTCGCGTCCGTAATCTATTTAACCAACGAGCAACGGCTTTTTCAGGAAGGCAGCAAAGTCGCTATTTTCTACGGAGAGAGCTGGGCGCTGACTCACATGCTGATGTTCAGCCCTCGATATGCCCCTGCCTTCCCGATCTTCCTTAGAGCAGTTTCAGATGGCCAACCTGTTATCGAAGCTCTGGCGAAGATTTACGCAAAGACTAGTGTTGAACTCGCGGCTGACCTGCATTGGTATTGGAGTGAGGGAACTTTCCTGCCCAGGTCGCCCAATCTCCTACCGGTTGCAAAGGAAGAACCGGCAACCGTGCCGCTCAGCCCGTTCCAAAGCTCGCTTGCGTTGGCCGAATTGCTGAGCGCGGCTCCGGCTACCCGTTTGAAGGCTGAGCATCTTCTGCTATTGCTGAAAGAACAGAACCCTGGCGACCCTGATGTGCAGGAACAACTAGCATATGTCAGCAGCGCGAACGTCCAAACAGCCGAGGAACGCGCTGCCATGGTTCCTCCGTCTCAGAACTGACCATATAGGGCAGGATTTCTGCTTTCTCAGTACGTGGTCGCTGCGACTCACGCCAGCGATCTGGAAGGTGATGGCGGCGGTACTAGCGTCCGCTCTAAATTAGCTACCTGGATGATGTCGGCTGATTGTGAGACATCAAACATGATGGGTGTACTGGTTAATAAAGCCTATGTCGATTGGAGTACAGCAAATTGCAGTATGTCTACCTGCAATGATTATTGTCGCCTTAACCATGCCGCACTATGAACCACTCGCGCTATTGGTCATATGATTTTCTTGTCTTCTCGTGGGATTTACCATTGGGATAAGAAGCGAAGGGTTGCACAAGGAGGCACTCTGGATTGTTGTTTTACCTCTCTTGTCGCTTGTAGGATCATTTGCGTCATGTGCTCAATATTGTGGTACTCTTCGTGCAATTAAGACCGTTGCAGGCTACAACGCGTCAAATAATGAGGAAACGGTAGTATTCTTGTCGAGCGCTCCTGCTTTCTCTTCAATTTCCTACAATCTTGGCCTGCTTATAGCAGATTTTTGGAAGTAAAGTTTGAGCTAAAGAGAGAGACGTCACGAGAGCAGCAGACAATCGGCTCAAGCCTCGTGCTGGTCGATTACATCATGGCAAGGA
>CALMAV010000107.1:2380-2754 GCA_937859895.1 uncultured Bryobacterales bacterium
GAGAAACTGCGTGCCCACGAGACAACCTGCTGGATCCCAAGGTGGTCTGACGAGAGGTTTACAATCAGCTATTCAGGCGGCTGTTCTCCTCACGTAGTGACCGCACCTCCCGCAGCTCTTATACACCCGAGCTCGCGTGCTACTTCTTTGGTAGTTTCCCGAATTTTGTGTAATTTGCTGTTCTCCGTGCTTATCCCTTTCCTAGATTCTAAGAGTTGTTCTTCCTTATTTGCTGACGAGAAGCCGGAGCGCCGAAGGCGCGGAGGCCTTTCGTCAGCGCCCGACCCTCGCCGTTGCAGCCTCGATTCGGTCGCCCCAGAGCAGCAGGAAGTAGTTCAAGGAGGTGCGCCAGTTGGGAGCCGCTCGCCAGCGTT
>CALMAV010000108.1:0-2291 GCA_937859895.1 uncultured Bryobacterales bacterium
CCATATAGATGTCGCCTCGAAGCTCCAGGGAGATGGGCGGTCGCGCAACCTTTGCAGGCGGATTTAGCGGGCTATTGGAAACAAAGCCATTGGAGGCGGCCGGTGCTGTCTGCGCAGGCAGGCAGAGAGCAGAAAATGAGAGTGAAACGAATGCGCGGCAAAGCGCGGAATAGCTGAGGGATGCCACAATCTTTCCCCTTTTACTCGCTAGTGTATACCCCCTAGCTCAGCTAATGGAAGATGCTTTTTAGCTTATCCATCAAACCTTTCTTTTCCTTAGCTCTATTTATGTCGGCAGCTTGGGGGTTCCCCTCGGGTGCAACCGCGTCTGGAGAAACTGGAGGAGAAGGCAAGTTGGGCAGAACCGTACGAGCCGGTGAACCGGCTGTTTCCCAACCAGCAATCTCCGTTGATCCGCCAACGTGCAAAGAACAGAAGCTGGCCGGCTGGGTTCCCATCAGGTAATACTCAGGGCGGGTCTGCTGAGGCGGGCAAGCACTAGTGGCCAACTGACCGCTTTGGCTATCCACCTGGGCACTGACAACACCTTCTGGAACAGCAAACTGCTGGGTATTTCGATAATCACGATGCTGGTGAGCACGCCGCATGAACTCCGCCCAAATTGGCAGCGCGGCTTTGGCTCCTTCCATCTTCAGATCCTGATAATCATCGAGGCCAACCCAAACAACGCAGAGAAGTTTGTCTGTGAAACCAGCAAACCAGGCGTCGTGCGAAGTGCCTGTCTTGGCCGCTGCAGGAAGATTGAATCCACGAGCGTGAACACCGGCACCGGTACCGCTACGCAGAACCTCCGACATCATGCTGACCATTAAGTAAGTCACGCGAGGATCTAGTATGCGCTTCTTGGCAGGCTCAGAGGCCCAAAGCTGACGGCCATTCCGATCCACAATCCGTGTAATCATGCGAGGTTTAACCATCACGCCTCCATTGGCAAAGATCGTGTAAGCCCCGGCCATGTCAAGGGGGGTTGCATCATAAGCGCCGAGAGCCATGGCCGGGGTAGGGCGCACATCCTCCAAGCCAACTTTATGAGCCAAATCGGCAACTGTTCCGTAACCGGTTGCTTCTGCAACTTCCACCGCCGGTACATTCAAAGATTTAGCCAAAGCGGTTCGCAGTGTTACATCCCCGAGCCACGCGCCCTTATGAAAGTCAACCGGTTCATAGGGCTTGCCGCCATAGTAAAAGGTTCGAGCTTCATCTTTGACCACGGTAGAAGGTGTCAACGGATCGGGCCGATTCTGAAGTCCGGTATTCAAAGCGGCAGCGTAGACAAACGGCTTGAAGATACTGCCCGAGGGCCGTTTAGCAATTGCATGATCAAGCTGGCTGGCGCCATAATTCCGGCCACCGATCAATGCTTTTACCTCACCAGTATGAGGATCGAGGCAGATCAGCGCTAATTGTGGTTCATCCACTGCGGTTCCCGGCTTGCCTCGTTTAGCAAGGATTTTGTTAACCTCACGCATGCCAATGGCGGCTGCTTCAGCTGCATCGCGTTGCAACTCGGAATCAAGAGTGGTGTAGATGCGTGACCCAGAATCCTGAAAATCGTGATCGCCGAAATCAGATGCCAGACGCTCGTTAACCAAGTCGACAAAGTACGGCGCATCGGCAGACTCGATGCCTTGGCGTGAAGTAGACAAGGCAGCTTTATCCGCGGCCTCAAACTGACTCTCAGAAATATAGCCGTTGTCGAGCATCAGCTTTAACACCGTGTGTCGGCGGGCGACCGCGCGCTCGGGATGTCGTACCGGATTACGAAAGCTGGGCTCCTGAATCAAGCCGGCCAAAGTAGCGGCCTCTGAAAGCGTGAGACTCCGCAGATCCTTGCCGAAGTACGCTTGCGCTGCCTCGCCAAACCCGCGAATGGCGAACGAGCCACGACGTCCCAGATCCACTTCGTTGGCGTAGTATTCAAAGATTTGCTGCTTGGTTAGCTTACTCTCCAAATGGATAGTGATCAGCAGCTCATCCAGTTTCCGGGAAAAGGTCTTCTGGCTGTCGAGCCATAGCATTTTCACCAGTTGCTGGGTTAGTGTTGAGGCACCCTGAGCCTTGCGGCGGTCTCTCAAATCAACCATCACCGCCTTCACAATCCGCACGGGATCGAAACCAGAGTGTTGGAAGAAGCGCTTATCTTCTATGGAGATAACTGCCTGCACAACCAGTGGGGGAATGTCGTTATATCTGACCAGGCGTCGCTTCTCACGATTCTTGTCAAACAAGCTGCTCAGCAATCGCGGCTCAAGGGTGTACTGAGTTCTCGG
>CALMAV010000108.1:2301-10819 GCA_937859895.1 uncultured Bryobacterales bacterium
CGCTGAGCGAAGTGATGGAGGCAATCTCGCCGTCTTCGAATTTCAGCACCCCCGGCTCAGCACCGGCGAAAGAGTGGTTACCCGGAAAGATTTCGATTGCTGCCGGTCGCAGATGGTACCAGCCAGAAGCACTGCTGTGCTCATCCTCGCCGTAGCCGCTTTCACGCAGTCGCAAAGCAATCTGAGCCGGCGTAATAGTGTCGCCAACTCCAACCGTTTGCGGCGCGGCGTAGAGCAGCGAAGCGTCTGGAAATGGACCGTTGAGCAGCTTCTGGTCGGTCAGGCGAGCGTATTTGTTATAGGCAAAGCCAATGAGGGTGGCAGTGACCAGGACAATAGCGCCAATGCCCAGCAATCCGTACTGGACAAACGTATAAAAGCGCGCTCTGTTCCCCGCAGGAGAAGTTTGTTTGGAAGGTAATTTAATGCGAACGGGCAAAGGAAAAGCCTGTAGAATCCAAGCCTTAGTTCTGCGAACGAAGCACTCCGCTACTTTCCGGCCCGACCATACGATTCTAGCTCTTTCCAGATATTATCGTCGTGTCGATGCCAGTCCGGGTACTGGCGTCCAGTAATCTGAAGTTCCTCGATAGATAGGGTACCGTGACCAAACGGACAAATCATTTGAGTTGTCGGTCGGCCAATCAGAACCATGTGACCCCAGGAGCCACGTTTTAACGGCATGATCAACTGGCGCAGGCAACTGCGGCACCGCCGACGCTGATCCCAATAAGCAAGGTAGATTAAGCCGGAAGTAAAGAGCCAGATTGCCATGACACAGAAGGTAAAAAGCATGTCATGCAGAAACAGTGGAGGCGGTGGACCGAACCTGGCGAGCGGCGGCTCAGGCGTGGGATATAAGTGCTGCAAACAGGCTTGCAGCCCCCAGGCCACACCAAGGACAACTGCCAATTTTGCCACCAGGTATAGCCAGTACTTCATTCTGCTTCTTAGACTCCAAAGCATATCGCCGAGTTCCGAAAACTTACGAGGTATTAGCTCCGCTACTGGCGAAGCAGGTTCTTGGCCAGAAATAAGACATTGGCCGGTCGCTCTGCCAGACGCCGCATGAAGTAGGGATACCAAGCCTCGCCATATGGCACGTACAGACGCAAACGATAGCCCTGTCGGGTGACCTCGCTTTGCAGGTCGCGGCGGATCCCATAAAGCATCTGAAACTCGAAACGGTCGGGCGTCAATGCCTTGGCGCGAATGTAACGCAGTGCCTCCGCCACAATCTTTTCGTCATGGCTGGCGATAGCTGGGTAAGTACCCTCATCCAGCAGCAGCTTCATCAGCTTTACGTAGTTGCTATCCACATCCGGCTTGCGCGCGAAAGCAACGGAAGCAGGCTCACGGTAGGCACCTTTGCAGAGCCGAACAGGAATGCCCCGGCGGTTTAGTTCGCGAATGTCGGACTCACTGCGCTGCAGGTAGGCCTGAATGACGGCACGCACGTTGCCTTCGAACTGCTCCTGGATGGAGAAGACTGTCTGCAGCGTACGGTCGGTGTACTCACTAGACTCCATGTCTACTTCAACCCGGCTATTCATCTCCCGTGCAACCGAAGCTAGAGCAGCAACATTTTCCAGGCAGGCTTCTTCGGAGAAATCGAGACCAAACTGAGTCAACTTGATGGATACAGTGGCGGGCAAAGAGGCCCGCCGAATCTCCTCGAGAGCGGAAAGATAGCAGTCGCGTGAGCGCCCGGCCTCACTTAGCGAGTGAACGTTTTCACCAAGAAAATCCAAGGTGCCGGACACCTGCGTCGCAGCGAGATTCTTCAGTACACCGATACCATCGGCAAGCGTTTGTCCGGCGACAAACCGCGAAGTCAGCGAACGTGATAACGGCGAGTTCTCCATCCACTGACGCATCCAGTGGTTCTGGGATAAAGCAAGAAGTGTGCGTCGCAACATATTGGTTCAGTCGAGCGAAGCAGGGCGGCAAGACACTCCCACTATACCGGCAGTGTAGCGAGAGGCGGAAAATTCAGGAGGAAAAGTAGCTATGGCTGACTAGCGCTAAACCGGTGCCAAGAATTGCCCCGACTAGAACATCACTGAGGAAGTGCATGCCCAGCAGAATGCGGGAGGCTGCGATGCTGAAGGCGCAAAAGAGCAGGGGCACCAGGAAGAGCGGGTAGAAACCTCCGATAGACACCGCAACGGCAAAGGCAGTAATGGTATGCCCAGACGGATAGGAGAACTGATCGGGGAGTAGCAAGCGTGCCCAGCAATGTGGCTCTATCTCACAGGGGCGCTTGCGGCCGGAGATTTTCTTAATAGCCACAAAGATGCCTACGCCCGCAAACGCCGCACAACCGGTGGCAGCGAACGCCGCAAACCGCAGCGGACCGCCCAATAGCAGCATGGCAAAGCCTGCCAGATACCAGAGCCAGCCGTCGCCAGCTCGCGTAGCAGCAATGGCCCAAAAGCGAATCCATTTAGGCGCTGGCCACTTATTCACCTTGCGCATCAAGCGGTGATCACGCGAGGCAATAAACTGGAGCATAGTTTGGTGGGCCGTCATGACGACCACCGATCCCGTAACCAGTCTACGAAAGTTTTCATATGCCCAGCCCTCTTCCGTTGTAAAGGAGAAGCTGTTTCAAACCGGTGACAGCCAAACGAATGGTACATGAACTCTGCAAGGAAAGTCGACATAGATCTGTTGTCCGACCTAGTCCGGCCTAGGATAGGAGTTTGGCATCAGCAACAAGAGTTGACTTCGTGTACTTTGACGCTGGCGGAGGACACCGAAGTGCGGCTACCGCGCTGCAAGCAGTTGTCGAGGCGGAAGAGCGCGGGTGGGATGTCCGGCTCCTCAATCTGCAGGAAGCTTTGAACCCGTTAGATATCTTCCGCAAAGTGACGGGCGTCCAGTTGCAGGATGTCTATAACCGAATGCTAGCCCGAGGCTGGACGATCGGCGGAGAGTATTGGCTTCCCGTTCTGCAATCGATAATTCGGTTCAACCATGCCAAGTCAGTGGACCTGCTTAAGACCGTCTGGCTGGAGCGCAAGCCCGATTTGGTCGTGTCTCTGGTCCCGAACCTGAATCGCGCGCTCTTCGAAAGTTTGCGAGCGGTCTGTCCGAAGACTCCTTTTGTAACGATCATGACTGACCTGGCCGACTACCCTCCACATTTTTGGATGGAGCAGCAGCAGCAGTTCTTTATCTGCGGGTCAGGTCGTGCGGTTGAGCAAGGGGAGAAGCTGGGAGTGCGGCCATCCCAAATCATTCAGGTCAGTGGAATGATTCTTCGCCCAAACTTCTACGAACACAAGCCAGTTGATGTAGCTGCCGAGCGCATTCGGTTAGGACTGCGGCCCGACCTACCCACGGGTCTGGTCTTGTTCGGAGGCGAAGGCTCAAACGTTATGTACGCGGTAGCCAAATGCTTGGGAAACTCCTCTTTAGATCTGCAGCTAATCATGATTTGCGGGAAAAACGAAAAGCTGCGAACGCGACTGGAAGGCATGCGAACTCGCAACCCGATCTTTGCCGAAGGCTTCACCAAGCAAATCCCCTTCTACATGCAGCTTTCGGACTTCTTCATCGGCAAGCCCGGACCGGGTAGCATCAGCGAAGCTCTGCACATGAATCTTCCGGTGATCCTGGAGGCCAATGCCTGGACGCTGCCGCAAGAACGCTTCAACGCCGAGTGGGTTCGCAAGCAGCAGTACGGGATTGTTCTGGACAAGCTACGTGATGTTGAAAAGGCAGTGAGGCGCTTGTTACAGGACGGTGAACTTGCGCGTTTCAAGGGAAGGATTGCTGCGATGGAGAACAAGGCAGTTTACGAGATACCGCCCATACTAGAGAAAATCATGTTCGAAGCACAGGAGCATCCTAGCCCGGTGCTTCGGGCCAGGGGTGCCTAGGATAACGGCGGCTCAGCTCACGGCGGACTTGAGGATACAGATCTTTCCAAAAGCTGAGTAGATCGGTCGTAATTTGCACGGGCCGTCCATTCGGCGCGAGCAGTTTGACGGTGAGTGGGACTGCTCCTGCAGCTACGGTAAGAGATTGCCTGAGCCCAAAGAAGTCCTGCAGACGCGACGAGACAGTCGGCGGTCGTCCTTCACCATACTCGATAGGGGCGCGCCGACCGCTCGGAAGGTAAATAAAAGCCGGCGCCAGGGTTTGCAACTTGTGCATGTCCAGCTGCGCTTCCATAGCAGCCTGGAGCCCGCCACCTCGTGCCGCTTGCTCGAGATCGGCAAAGCTGGTCATGCCCGAAGCGAGTTGCCCGAAGGCGAGGCGAACTAACTCATCTTGAGTTGGCCAATCCGTCGCATACTCGGCGGCAAACCGGAAACGCGCAAGGAAACGGGAGGTGCTGGGGCTCTCGTCAAAGCGGGAAGGTCCAGCCTCTAAGGCCTTTTCCACCAGCATTGCGGTAGCGGCTTCGAGGTCCGCCGGCTCCGAAATAGATTCATCGATGACCACGCGATCGTAGCGTAGTTGATTTGCCTGTTCGGCGCGTTGGGCCTGCCGGTTCCAACGCAGTACCTCATTGGCTTCGATTCGTTCTGGGAACAGGTCGAGCAGCCAGTCGGGTTCGATGGGGCTTGCGAGACGAACAACTGCGGTTGCCTGATCACTGCGGTCTTCTACTTCCAATGCCACCATGCAATCGGCGTTGTGCGCCAGACTTTCGCGGTGCAGTCTGGCGGAGCTGCCATTTGACAGGAGAAGCAGTTCGCCTCGCCGTACCGCCACCCGATCAGGAAAGGCGCACAGCAAAGCTTTTTCCGCTGAGAATGACTCTTCGCGAGGGGCGCCTCTGAGGATTGCCTCGGTTCTGCGACCTGCGTAAGTGAGCTCGGCCGCACATACAGCGTCGACACCAGAACTGAAGTGGCTTCCACGTGGCAGACGTCCACTCTCTTCGGCGAGCCAAGCACCCAGGTGTGATGTTTCGGGGCTGAGCAGTGGGAGGACGGCAATGCGAGGATGAACCGGAAGAGCCGCCATCTGACGGCCTAATCTGGTGACCGCGCCACTCTCGTCCAAAGCACGCAGGCGAGTCAGCAAATCGACCGCGGAATGCAGACTCTGTTTCGGCGGACCATCCAGCCATGGCAGGGCGTTCGGATCGTAGCCAGCTGCAGCGAGCCGCAAGTAAGGCTCTGTCCAGTCGGTACGGGTGACTTCCGGAGCTGTTGCCTCTGGCCGTCGGACAAAATCTTCTTCGCTATACAAACGTACAGCGATGCCGGGCTTAGTTCGACCCGCACGGCCCGCCCGCTGCACTGCCGACGCCTGGCTGATCCGCTTTACCTGCAAACGCGAGAAGCCACTCCAGGGCGAGTGCGTCAGGATGCGAGCCAAGCCGCTGTCAATCACAGCCTCGACGCCGTCAGTGGTGACAGAAGATTCGGCAATATTAGTGGAGCAGATAATCTTGCGCCTACTGCTCGGCGCCACTGCCGCGTCTTGTTCGGAGGGAGAAAGATCACCGTGCAAGGCAAGTAGTTGCACACCGGCGGCGTGGGCCAGCGACCCGCAAGCGGCCATCGTTTCCCTGATCTCGGCTGCCCCTGGAAGGAAGACAAGAGTGTGACCCGTGGTGGCCGAAAGAGCTTTACCGACAGCGGCGGCTGCCAGTTCCGCAAGCGGCCTTGCACTAGCCGGCGTGTAACTGACTGCCACCGGAAACTCACGGCCGGCGACCTCAATCAGAGGCGCCTCGGGCAGTTGCGATTGCAAATCCTCCCCGAGTGTTGCCGACATGATTAGGACGCGCAAGTCCGGTCGGCTCCGCAACTGAACACGCAGCAAAGCGAGCGCCAGATCAGTCTCCAGGTGCCGTTCGTGAAACTCGTCTAGAACTACAACCGAGCGGGGTGGCAGAGCCATACCGGACAGCAGACGCCGGGTAAAGACTCCTTCGGTGAGAAACCACAGCCGGGTAGCATCGCCACCGACCCGTTCGAAACGCACCTGATAGCCGACGGTGTTTCCTACCTGTTCTTTAAGTTCTGCGGCTACGCGGGTAGCAGCCATGCGCGTCGCCAATCGCCGTGGCTCCAGAACGAACACAAATTCGAACGGAGCTTGCAGCAGCGCAGGAGGAACACGGGTGGTTTTGCCTGCGCCCGGTTCGGCTCTCAGCAGCGTTATCGTGTTACGCTCGACTTGTCCAACAATCTCCGGCAACGATGAGTCAATTGGAAGCCGCAATCTCTTCATTGTCTGCCACGTTTCACATCGGAGCGCCTGCCTTGTGTGCGGCATAGCCGGGTTCACCCACTTTCGCCTCCGGCCTGATCCGGGCGTCCTGCAGCGTTCTCTCCAGAGCATCCATCACCGCGGGCCGAACCAGAGCGGCACCCACGAGACACGCCCCGCGTCAATCGGCGCGGTACGGCTGAAAATCATCGACCTTCAGGGCGGTGATCAACCGATGTTGGCAAACGGCGAAGACTTGGCCGTGGTGTTCAACGGAGAAATCTACAATCACGTTGAACTGCGGCGCGAACTCGAGTCGCTGGGTCACACCTTCGGGAGCCACTGCGATACCGAAGTCGTGCTGAAGGCCTTTGCTCAGTGGGATGTCCAATCCTTTACTCGCCTGCGCGGAATGTTCGCTGCAGCGTTTTGGCAGGAGTCGCAGCAACGCTTAGTCTTAGTTCGCGACCGCGTCGGCATCAAGCCGCTTTACTACGCGATGCACGACGACGAGCTTTACTTTGGCTCCGAGTTGAAGGCTCTGTTTGAACATGCGGAGATTCCCCGCCGCATTTCCTCGACAGGACTGAGCTACTTTCTTTCCCTCAACTATGTACCGACTCCTTACACGCTGATCGATGGCATCTCCAAAGTGCTTCCGGGCACTTACATTGAGTTCGCGGGCGGGCGCCTACGGCAGGAGCACTACTGGCAGAATCGTTTCGTTGCACGAGACTGGACGCTTCCAAATGCGACCGCAGAACTCGATCGCCTGATGACCGAGTCGGTCGGTGAACACCTTCTCTCCGACGTGCCGCTTGGCATTTGGGCCAGCGGTGGGCTAGATTCTTCCGCGATTTTGCACTACGCCGCACAGGCCTCTGAGCAGAAGCTTCAGACGTTCTCCATCTCCTTTGCCGGGCGTCGCTTTGATGAGAGTCCGCACTTTCGGCTGCTTGCGAAAACCTACAACACAACGCACCACGAATTTGACATGAATGGCATGCGGGATCTGGCCGAAGCCATTGAAGAGATGTCGTACTACTCGGACGAACCAAGCGCGGATGCTGGCGCTCTACCCGTATGGTTTCTTTCGCGCATGACGGCGCAGCATGTCACAGTGGCGCTGAGTGGCGAAGGCGCCGATGAGATATTCGGCGGCTATCAAACCTATCTTGCCGACCGTTATGCCCGGCGCATACGAGCCTTGCCAAAGCCGCTTCTGCAAGCGGGGTTAGCTGCGGCGAATCGCCTGCCTGTCTCCGATGAAAAGATCGGGCTCGAGTACAAGATCAAACGGTTCCTGCAGGGCGCTCTACTTCCTGCCGATGAGGCACATTTTTACTGGAACGGAACTTTTTCGAAGGTCGGGCATCAGGAAGCGGACTTCCAGGATCTCGTCAAACGATTGCCTGACGTTCCACTTGAAACGATCAATCGCTATCTGTTTGTCGATCAGCACTATTATTTGCCTGACGACATCCTGTACAAGTGTGACCGGATGAGCATGGCTCATTCCTTAGAAGTGCGTCCGCCATTTCTGGATCACCGCCTCGTCGAGTTTGCAGGCAGCTTGCCTGAGCGCTGGAAGGTAAACGGCAGTAAAACGAAATTCATCATGCGCGAGCTGCTTAAGACAAAGTTGCCCGCACAAATCATGGGGCGTCGCAAGGAAGGACTAGACATCCCAGCGCACGAGTGGCTACGCGGCCCGTTGAAGCCCTTGCTACTCGATGCCCTCAGCCCCGAATCGGTAAGGGCAGCAGGTGTGTTTGACCCTGCGGCGGTGACCGGTTTAGTCGGACGCCATCTATCGCGTAAAGAGAACCTGGGCTACAACCTCTGGGGTCTGCTGACGCTTCATCTCTGGATGCGGCGCTGGAACGTCCTTCCTATTTCGGAGCCTCCCAGTGTACTCGCTGACACTTACGTGCCTGCCTGAGCAAGCGCCCTACATTTCAGCCGAACTCTGGGATTGGAATGCGTTAGCGATCTCGGAGAGCGATGGATCAGTGGCTGTTTCCCTGATTGCTGGTTTCGAGACGGACGAGGACCGAGCGGAACTGCTGCTGCACTTTGCCGCTTACGATCCGATCTGGACTGAAGACGACACCGACTGGATTGCCGAAACGAAAGATGCTTGGCCGGCTCGTGCCATCGGTGATCGTATCTTCCTGGCGCCGCTCTGGTGTGAAGATCCAACGCCCCAAGGACGTATCCGGGTTGTTCATAATCCAGGCTTGGCATCGGGTACGGGCGAGCATCCCTGCACCAGGTTGGCTTTAGAAGCTCTAGAAAAATGTGTGACTCCTCATAGTGGCGTTGTTGACGTCGGTAC
>CALMAV010000108.1:10829-12942 GCA_937859895.1 uncultured Bryobacterales bacterium
GCTGCTTGGTGCCCCCGAAGCCATCGCTACTGACACCGATGCCGCCAGCTTAGGTACGGCTCGTGAGAACTATGCTCTAAACGGTTTGACTCCGGCCCTGGTAGCTGGTTCTGCTGACGCTCTGGCTGATTCGATTGCTGATATCACGGTTGCGAACATCAGCGGCTCGGTCCTGCTCGCCATTCTGGACGAACTGCTTCGCGTCAGCAAGCGGGATGGCACGCTGATTCTCACCGGCTTTACCGACGGTGAGGCAACGACGTTTATCCGTCTTTTTCCGTCTGCTCAGACGACCGAGTGCAACGAGTGGCGCTGCCTGGTTATTCCCCTTTCTTCTTACGAGCAGTAGTCTTCTTCGGCTTCGCAGGTGCGTCGCTTACCGGCCCAGTCAGGTCCTGGAGGCGGGTGAGCGCCGCTTCAATCCCCTGCCCTCCAGCCAACACTGGCGCAAATAAATCACCTAACTTTTCAAAGCGCTCAATCGTGTTGTCGATGCGGAAGTCGGTCGGACGCAGGCCATGCTTCACTTCTCTCCAGTCGAGCGGTGTTGCCACAGGAGCACCGTCATAGGCTCGAAGCACATAGGGAGCAGCAATTGTTTTGCCACTGCCAATCTGCAGGTAATCGAAGTAAACGCGGCCTTTCTCCCGTTTGTTTACGCTGCGAGGAGTTGTGAATAGTTTTGGGTCACGTTCCATCACCAAATGAGAGATCAGCTCAGCGAAGCTTCGCACCTGTTCGAATGTGTACACAGGATCGAGCGGCACATAAACGTGCATGCCATCACCGCCGGTCGTCTTCGGGTAGCCGCGCAATCCAAGTTCCTCAAGCAGTTTGCGCACAAGTAGTGCTGCGTCCACAATGCCGTCATACGATACTTCTACCGGATCTAAATCGAGTAGCATCCAGTCCGGATGGGCAAGATTGCCGACACGTGCCGTCAACGGATTCTGATCAACGCATCCGAGGTTGATCAGATAAAGGAGACTGGCCCGATCCTGCGCCAGCGGGTAATGATTGGTCTTACGAGTTTCCTCGATCGCTTCGCATTGCATCCAATCAGGAAAACCAGTGCTTACGTTCTTCTGAAAGAAAAACTCTCCACTGATCGCATTTGGGTAACGCTTCAACGACAGCGGCCGGTCGCGCAAATGGGGCAGCAGCCAGGGCGAAACACGACTGTAGAACTCCAGCAGATCACTCTTCTTCCAACCGTCTTTCGGGTAAAAGACTTTCTGTAGGTTAGTGAATTTCAAACGATGACCGTCAATATCGACGGTTACCTCGCGCCCGGATAATTTTAATTCGTTGGCCGCCGGTACCTGATCGGGAATCTCGAGCTGGGGAATTTCGAGCGTAGCAGGATCGACTGGCTCTTCCTTCACAACCTCTTTCGCGGGTTTGTCATCCCGCAGAGCAATGAACACGGGAGCACGCAGGTGCTGATCCGGAGTCCACTCAAGAAATCGAATTTCGCAGATTGCTTCCGGACGAACCCACGTAACGCCCTTAATACTCGGCTTAGGTTTTTCGGCAAACGGGCACGTTTTGGAGATCAATGGAGCAAGGCGTTCGTAGATCACCTTCATCTTCTTGCTATCAAAGCCCGTTCCTACTTGTCCTGCATGCTGCAGCTTTCCATCAACGTACGTCCCTAGAACTAGAGCGCCGAAGTACTCGCGTTCGCCTTTAGTGAAGCCACCAATGACAAACTCCTGCTCGTATAAAACCTTAGCTTTCAGCCATCGTACGGAGCGGCCGCCCTCATACTTGCTTCGTCGGTCTTTCGCAACCACGCCCTCAAGGCCCATCTGACGCACGGCCTCAAACATCTGTGCACCAGTAGTCTCGTACGGTTCGGAGAGACGCACCTGGTCCCCGGGCTTAACCAGCGCATTCAACACGCGCCTGCGATCGTCCAGCGAAGCCCCGCGCAAATCATAGCCGTCAATGTACAAGGCATCGAAAAGAAACAGCGTAGCCGGTGTCTCCTCGGCTAAGCGAGGGATCATACTAGCATTCGCCATGATGCGCGGCTGAATCAAGCTGAAGCTGCCCCGCCCGTTCTCGTCAAGGACGCAAATCTCGCCATCGAGAACTGCTTGTTTTGCGT
>CALMAV010000109.1 GCA_937859895.1 uncultured Bryobacterales bacterium
ATCCGACGTCCCCCATAAACACTTGTGCCGGATGACAGTTGTAGAACAGGAACCCGAGGCTTGCCCCCAACATGCAGCCGGAGAAAATCGTCAGCTCCTGGGAGCGCGGCAGGTGCGCCAGGTCCAGGTAAGCAGATAGCGCGACATTGCTGGAGATATACGTGAGTACTGTCATGGCTCCCGATGCCACCACCATGAGCCCAATCGCCAGTCCATCCAGACCGTCAGTTAGATTGACCGCATTGGATGAACCAACCATGACAAATACAATGAAGAAGTAGAACAGTCCGAAAGCGAGCGGATACGTCCAGAAGTTATGCGCGAATGGTTCAATTACCAGATCGAGTTTCAGCTGCTTGAAAAACGGGACGTTTACAGCAGTCGAGTATGCCTGATTGGCATGCAGGACCAACAGCAAAAAGCCCACAACCATTGCGACTGCTACTTGCAGCAGGAATTTCTGCCGTGCTGTCAGACCCAGGTTGCGCTTCTTGGCTACCTTGGCATAGTCATCGATGAATCCGATAGCCCCGAAGCCTATTAGCCCCAGCAGTGCAATCCAAATATACAGATTGCGCAAGTCGGCCCAGAGCAGAGTCGGCACAACGATGGTTGTCACGATGAGAAGACCGCCCATGGTGGGAGTGCCAGCCTTCTTGAAGTGGGATTGCGGCCCATCCTCACGAATATGCTGCCCGAAGCTCATCTCGCGTAGCTTACGGATCATCCATGGCCCCAGCGCAAGCGATAACGCTAACGACGTCAAGCTTGCCAGCGCGGTCCGAGTAGTCACATATTGGAAGACCCGGAGTGCGGCGATGTAGTTATGTCCAACCTGATAGAGGAGCCAATACAACATAATTTAATGCTCGGCTACTCTGCCCATGAAAAAAGAAAAAAGGGAGGCGCAAGTGAGCGAGCCGAAATCCGGCTGCTCGTGGACAAACTACTCACGCCTCCTGCCCCACCAAAACTTGTCACGCCTACTGCAAGACTTTCTCACGGCGAGCGCCATTGCCGTTCTTGCGCGCATAGCCAAAGGAGTGAAGGACACGGCGCGCCACTTCGCGATCGTCAAACGGAATCGGCCCGTCTCTTAAGACCTGATAAGTCTCATGCCCTTTGCCGGCAAGGATCACAATATCGCCAGGCTGAGCGCTCTCAATTGCTTTTCGAATCGCGCGCTCGCGGTCGGGCTCGGCGGCATGCGGCGTATCGCTACGGCTCAAACCGACCATTGCGTCGTTCATGATGGAGAGCGGATCTTCACTGCGCGGATTATCTGAAGTCAGCACGACGAAGTCGCTCAGTTCCGCTGCAGCCATTCCCATCAGCGGACGCTTCGAACGATCACGATCGCCACCACAGCCAAAGAGCGTGATCACCCGTTTGGGCCTCATGCCTCGAGCCACTGAAATTACATTGCGCAGTGCATCATCGGTGTGGGCGTAATCGACCACGACCATGAACGGCTGCCCTTCTTCCACGCGCTCGAAGCGCCCGGGCACGCTTTGCAACTCTCTTAGACCCTTCACAATAGCCTCCTCTTCTATACCGTGGCTCAAAGCCGTCGCGCAAGCCAGCAGGATGTTGGACACATTGATGTGCCCCACCAGCCCGGACTCGACGTCGAACCTCTTGCCATCGGCTTCTACTTCAAACCGCAAGCCTTCAAATGTCGATTGGACGTTATTTGGACGCACCCAGACGCTGCCTGACGCGTGTTGAACGGGCGCTGCATTGCCGTACCAGCAGATCTGCGTCTCAGGCGCGAGTTCCATCCGCGCTATCGAATCGTCATCGGTATTGAGAACCGCAAATTTCGGTGGTGGGCCGCTGCGAGGCCGGAAGAGCAGTTGCTTGGCCGCCCAATAAGCTTCCATGGTGCCGTGATAATCCAGGTGATCGCGCGTAAAGTTGGTGAAGCCGGCTGTATGCACAGCTAGCCCATAGATCCGGCCTAAGTCAAGCGCATGAGACGAGGCTTCCAGCGTGAAATGTGTTCCGCCCACGTCCAACAGTTCGCGCATCAGCAGCACCAAATCCAACGACTCGGGAGTGGTGTTCACGGCCGGCAGTACCTGGCCTGCTAAATGGTATTGAATGGTTCCCACCAGTGCCGTTGTCTTGCCGGCTGCGCGCAGGATGGCATCGATGAGGGAAGTGGAAGTAGTCTTGCCGTTTGTTCCAGTGACTGCCGTGAGAGCCAGCTGTTGATCCGGTTTTCCGAAAAAATTCCGTGCTGCAGTGGCTAGTGCAAATCGCCCATGCGCTACTTGGATCCAGCAGCCATGGAAGCCGCCGGGGGCAGGCCGGTCACTGACTACTGCCAAAGCTCCGCGTTCGGTAGCAGTTGCTGCGAAACGAGCGCCGTCCGTCTTCGCGCCGGAGAAGGCAAAGAAGAGATAGCCTTCGCTTACCTTCCGACTGTCGTATGCCAGACCTTTCACTTCATCCATGTCTGAATCAGCAGTTCCAGAACCGATAGTCGGCACGCCGGCCAGCACATCGTGGAGGTTCAAGCGAGAGACCTCATTGGGGAAACCTCATCGCCCGAACCTGACATGAATATGGGCACCAGGAAGAAGAAGCGCTCCGGCCGGAGGGGTTTGCATGCGCGCCAAGCCTTCGCCGAACATGGAGACGTCCAGTCCAGTTGAGGATGCTTCCAGCAACACATCCCGAACCGACATGCCGACAAAGTTGGGCACCTTGGGCGCATTAGGATCGGCAGTTGCCAGCACTACATCGGCATCGGCAAGGGCGTCGCCCTCAGCCTGTCGGATCTCGTCTTCGGTGAACGGAGTACTTAGCTCCGCAGCATCAACTTCGACAGGCTTTTCTTTTCCGGCAGCTTTCTGTTTGGCCAGCAGAAGCGCATCTATGTCTTCGGGCACATCACGCGGAATACTTTGTTGACGCAGTGATGTGCCCATAGCCGTCTCGAAAACTGGGCCTGCGGCTGCACCGCCAAATCCAGCCGTTCCCGTGGTGCCGGAGATCGTGACAATGATTACAAGTCGCGGGTCATTCTCAGGTGCAAAACCTAGGAAGGACGCATTGTACTTGTGCGTGTAGACGTGATGCGTAAAGTCGAAAATCTGCGCTGTTCCAGTTTTGCCCGAAAATGTATAGCCGGTGACATGCAGACTCTTGGCCGTGCCAACCGTGGTGACCCGGCGCATCATGTTTTGCATGATGCCCACTGTTCTCGGCTGTAAGATGCGAACCGGCGCGGCGGGTTTAAAGTAATCTTTAGTTCCTCCCGGAGACTGTTTCCAGGCCACCACATGCGGTTGAACCAAGAACCCGCCATTTGCAATCACCGCACCCAGTCGTGCCAGTTGCAGAGATGTGACGCTAATCTCATGTCCCATTGGCACGCTACCAATCGACGTTGGCTGCCAACGCTTCAGGGGCCGCAGCATCCCTGGCGCTTCAGCCGGCAACTCAATGCCAGTACGCCGGCCAAAGCCGAATTTGCGGATGTACTCATACAGATTCTTGTTGCCGATCTGCATTCCAATCTTGATGGCGCCCACATTGCTGGAGTGCGCGAACACATCCTCGACTGAGAAGTCGCCATGCGGCTCGGCGTCGTGAATGACTCGGGTAAACATCCTCATCACGCCGCCGCCGCAAGCAATCATGGTGCTCGGCTTAAGGTTGGTCGTCTCCATAGCGGTTGATACGGTGACAACTTTGAAAACGGAACCCGGTTCGAACGGCGCGACCACTGCCAAGTTTTCGCGCCCGACTGGCTTCTCGCCTACGTGCAAACGCTCGTTCAGGTCGTAAGTCGGATAATTTGCCAGAGCCTTAATTTCACCGGTATACGGGTCCATCGCCACAATGGACCCGTATACGGCGTGATTATTGATGACAGCCGTTTTGAGCGCATCCTCAGAAACGTGCTGCAGTTCGCTGTCAATTGTTAGACCAATGTTGCGCCCAGCCACCGGCGTCCTGGCCACTTCGGATTCGTAGGCCCGACCTTTCACATCGACTTTGATTCGTACCAGGCCTGGACTACCTGCCAGTTCTTTATCCAACTTCAACTCAACGCCTGATGCTCCATGGCCTTCGCTACCGACGTTACCGATGACATGCGATGCCAGTTGGCCGTTTGGATAGCTTCGCAGACTGCCGGTGCGGATCTCCAGCCAGTCGAGCTTCATTTCGCTTAAGGTTTCTGCTTTGTCATCAGAAACGTGCGGATCGACAACGTAGTAACTTCGATGGTGCTTGGACGCGGCTGCGGCTTCCAGGTCGGCCTGTAGTTTGTCAGCGTCGATGCCTAGAATGCGCCCAAGTAGCGCAGCTGCCATTGCTTTATCTGGAATGCGTCGTGGACTTACTACGGCAAATCTGGATGCTGAACTAATAGCAAGAAAGTTCCCGTTGCGATCGACAATTGAGCCACGTTGAGCCTCGGTTGGCTCCAGACGATCCTGCTGCGAGGACGCCATCTTGGCATACTGCGAGTGGCCGAACAGCTGCAAATCACACAGCCGCAAAACAACAACGAGGGCCCATCCGAAAAGGATGAGCCCCAATATGAACA
>CALMAV010000110.1:0-1034 GCA_937859895.1 uncultured Bryobacterales bacterium
CCTGGGCACTTACCCGCTTGCTGATGGGCAAGTCTATGGCGGTGGGGAGCTCACCGAGGAGAACCAGATGCCTGTCGAGGAGAGCGGCAATATGCTAATTCTGCTGGCAGCTCTGGCAAAGGTGGAAGGGAACGCCGACTTTTCGCAGCGGTACTGGCCCGTATTAACTAAGTGGGCCATTTACCTCCGCAATAAGGGACTGGACCCTGAAAACCAATTGTCAACAGATGATTTCGCCGGACATCTGGCGCATAACGCAAATTTGTCCATCAAAGCGATCCTAGCCTTGGCGTCCTACGGCCGATTGGCCGAGATGACAGGACACAAGGCCGAAGCCTCTGAATACAGGCAACTCGCTCAGGGCTTTGCAACAAAGTGGCAGGGTATGGCCGCAGAGGGCGACCACTACCGCTTAGCTTTCGATCAGCCAGGCAGCTGGAGCCAGAAGTACAACTTGGTGTGGGATCAGCTTCTGGGCCTCCATGTTTTTCCTCCCCAAATTGCACAATCGGAAATGGCGTTCTACGGAACGAAGATGAACAAGTACGGCTTACCTTTGGACAACAGGAAGGACTATACGAAGCTTGACTGGATTGTCTGGACAGCAACCATGGCCAAGAACCCTAGTGACTTTGCCAAGCTAGTGGACCCCGCCTATCTCTTCCTGCAGGAGACGCCTAGCCGAGTTCCTATGAGCGATTGGTATGACACCATTACGGCCAAGCAGGAACCCTTTCAGGCGCGGTCAGTGGTCGGTGGCGTTTTCATCAAGATGTTAGCCGACCCCGCGATCTGGAACAAGTATGCGCACCGAAGTAACGCATCCGTGGCACAGCTTAAGTAATTAGCGCAAAACGTGCAAGGCGTTCGCAGGCTGGGCGGGCACAACCGGCTTAGAGCGCCTCGCCCCGATCTTCAGTGAGGCTTTAAACAAGAGACCGACCGGAATGAAGCCCGCAAGCTTGTGAGACGAGACCGCAGCGAGTCCCATGGAGGCACTACATCCGCATGAGTTGCAGTCCGGTGTTCCTCCA
>CALMAV010000110.1:1044-7106 GCA_937859895.1 uncultured Bryobacterales bacterium
TCTCAGTAGTGAGTGCGAAGGTGCAATCGGCTGGGCTATGGGGCGGGGTCGAGAACTGATGAATCAGGCTCTCAGGCATATCGAGCTTGGGAGTTTCCTTACGAAGTGCAAGCAAGTCGCGGACGGCCATGGCGCGCTCAGCGGGCGTTAGGATTTCTGGTAGCTGATCGCCAACCTGCGGCGTAAAGATAGAGAACCAGACTCTCTTAATCTCCGGCCGAGGTGTCCAAAAATCCAGGAATTCCTGAAGGTACCCCTCTCGCTTCATCATCTGCGCAGTGATGGTGCTATGAACCGTCACATTTTGGCCGGCGATGTTCTTCAGTATTCGTTCATACGTAGCAGGCTTGCGGCGAGCATCGTGCTCGGGCTGCAATCCATCAATGGAAACGACAATGGTAAGTCGATTTAGGTTGGCCCACTCAGCGGGCAGCTGACGAAAAGCGCTGGTCACAATCTGCACGTGAATACCACGCTCAAGCAACTGAGGCACCAGGGTCTCAAGTTCGCGATAACGGACGAGCGGATCGCCCCCAACGATAGAAAGGTGCAGCGGCTTGGCGCGGTCAACCACCTCTAAAACGCCATCTACTAACGCCTGGCCTTTACGGTCGTTCAGTTGCCGCAGAGTAACTCCGCCGCCCAGGTGCGTATCTTCATATGCGTAACAGCCTGGGCATCGCAGTGGACACTCACGCGTTATCTCGATGGAAAGCGAAGGTTTCTCGCCTTTAAGAATCTTTCCCCAAGCCTGGAGAACTTCTGACGTCTGCAATCTAACCCCTTATTACGAAGCGTACACCGCCCGCTCCCGTACCTGTTCAGCACGGATCAAGCTGCGCTTATCTATCGCAACGTATCTATATTCAAGATGCACTAAGGGTGACATCTCGGCCTGCCGAAAACTCTTAAATTATGACTCACTGGCCAAATATCAGAAGAAAACAGCAAGTCAGTGGGTTAGCCTAGTGCCTTTAGAGGTGTTTTTCACATTCCGCCGATTTTATTGGATAGGTTCCGCGGCACTAGTCCCGGCCAGTTTGCCTGGCATGTCGGCTAGGACATAAGCAAGCACTGCCAGCACAGCGACGTTCTTTCTAAAATCATCAGGGTCGACCTTGTCTACCGTGTCAGCCTGGGTGTGGTGCCAATCAAAGTAGTGAGTAGCCGCTGTGGTGGGACTCAAACTGGGTACGCCTTTATTAACGATTGGCTCGATATCGCTGCCGCCGCCACCAGCGTTCACTTTGTCAGCGCCGATCCGCGACAATAGAGACGCGACCTGCCGGCAAGTCTCCATTGAAGCTTCCTGCTCGGAGGAAGGCGGCTTTGGCGCAACTGGTGGCTGTCCAGGTCTGGGCCGGCGCATAAATGCAAAAGGTCCGTAGCCGAACCCTAAGGGCCGCTCTGCGCCTTCATCCATCTCAATAGCCGCTACATGGTTCTTCAGCTTGTCGCCGACCCACTGAAGGTAGGCCTCGCCGCCGCGACCACCGTTCTCCTCGTTCACCCAGAAGACTACTCGGATGGTCCGTTTCGGCTTTAGGCCAAGCTGATGAATCAATGTCGCAGCCTCTAGCGTTGCCATAATTCCTGAACCATCATCCTGGGCACCCTGCCCAACGTCCCAGGAGTCAATGTGGCCGCCCATGACAACTACTTCTTCGGGATGCTCGCTACCGGGGATCTCGCCAATTACATTAGCTGCAACTGCATCGGGCTCCATATGTGCCGCCATCTCGAGGTGAATGCGAGGTGATGCGCCGCTCTTCTGCAGCCGATGAAGCAAGGTTGCATCTTCTATGCTGATGGCAGCAGCCGGAATCTTCGGGACGCCCTCTGCGTATTGCATTGCTCCCGTATGCGGCTGTTGTAGAGCAAGGGGCGTGATGGATCGGACAAGCACTGCGACGGCGCCCTGTTTTGCGGCTGCGGAGGCGCCACCAAGACGATACATGACCGTTTGACCGTAGCTCTGATAAGGAGCATCAAAGACCACGACCTTTCCTTTGACGGCGTCGCCGAGCCCGGTAAGTTCGTCAAAAGTGGATACCACAACAGCATCGGCGGTGATGCCCCCGGCAGGCGTACCCACACTCATGCCGAGGCCGAGCATATGCAACGGCTTTTCGACTGGTGAAACGATGGAGCCCGACTCGGCACCGCGCACCCAGTGCGGCACTTTGACCTCCGGCGTCACCACATTAACGAGTCCATCTTTTCTCATTTGGTCAGCGGCCCAGGCTATAGCTTTGGTGAGAGACTCGGAGCCGCTCAGCCGATTGCCAATGCGGTCGCAAAGATAGGTGAGTTTCTCGTAACCAGCCTTATCCTGCATAGCGGCATCGATCAAGCGATCGGCGGCCGGTTGGTATTGCGCTTTCAGGTTCGGAGAATCTGCCGCACAGGCACCAAAGCAGGAAGCCAGAAGCAAGGTGGTAGTAATAAGGCGGGCAGCATACATAAAGCTGTCAGAGTAGCACGGGGGCTCTGTTACATCCCCAGACCGTGCACATCGGAAATGCTGATGAGGAGCTTCTGCCAAACTTCGTGTCGCCACCCCGCCTCTGCACTTACAGTCCCAATCTCATTTCTAGATTATGTGGTTGAAAACCAAACTTCTCATATGCTTTACGGGCTACGTCATTGTTAGCGTAAACTTCCAGCCGTAATTCGGTTATGCCTTGATTAACAGCCCATCGCTTAAGCTCGTCCAGAATTCTCGAATTCACTCCTCGCCCCCGGTAAGGAGGTTTGACATACATAAAGCCCAGATAGGCATAGTGCATAAGGTTCAGGTAAGCTTTCGCCCTTTCAATGCGAGCGAAGCCCGAGGCTATCACCTCACTGCCAAGCTCAGCCACTACGAGGTGAGTTAAAGGGTCCTGCATTAGAGCCGGAATGTCATAATAGGACAGTTCTCCGGGTTTTAATGTTGGGTTGAAAGGGCGTTCAGCGGCAACTACGCCTTGCTCAAATTGCAACAACACCTCTAGGTCAGCTAGCGTGGCAGTTCTTATTGCAAGGGCCTGAGACATGATGGGATGAATTATGTGAGTAAAGAGCTGCGTTCATTGCCGGGCGCTGCACTGCGCAGTGTTAGCTCCGGAAATCATTAGCAACGAAGGCGACGAAGCGGACCTGCTAGCGCACGGGTCATAGTACCAGCACCATAGCAGAATGCGTCGGCCATTGCATTCTTCTGCTGCGCACCGCGGATGCGTTCAGCCCACACGGCTTTCTGTGGTCTGCGTAAACTAGTCAAGAACTCGAGAAACTGGTGAGAACTTCGATACTGTACCGGATTGCCTCTGTTCTGATTCTGCTATTTTTCCATCGGGCATACGATGGGCTTCCAGAAGACTGATCCAAAGTGGGGCGTAGATGCGAGCTGTGTTGGCGCTACTTCTTTGCCGCTCCGGTTATCTTTTCAGCCATCATCACTGTTGTACTGATAGCGGCAGCCTCCCTCATCTCCAGCCGAATAGCTGACCGTTTAGCTCCCTTCGGATCAACCCCCGGGATGAGCTAGCTTGCGATCAAAAAAGTCCGCTGTGGCTTTGTACGCCTCAAGCCAGTGCCGGTGGAGCAGAAAGTCGTGGATTTCATTTGGAAAGATAAGCTCTTCAAAGGGCACCTGCTGCTTACGAAGTGCATCGGCAAGAACCACAGTCTGGGAGAAAGGAACGTTCCGGTCATCGTCTCCATGGATGAGAAGCACCGGTGAGCGCCAGGTGCGAATCGAAGCCAGTGGTGAGGAGTCAAAAGCCAGACGCGCCGCCTCGTGAAAGGCCTGCTGTTGGGCAGGGTCGCCAGAGTGAACGCTGTCGGCCAGGAAGGAACTCCAGTCGTGCACTCCATGGAAGTCAACCCCAGCGTGGAAGAGGTCTGATGCCCTGGCAAGGGCAAGAGCCGTCAAGTAGCCTCCGTAAGAGCCGCCCCAAACGCCAATGCGCTTCCCATCGACATCCGGCCTGCTTTTTAGATAGAGTCCTGCACCTATAACGTCGTTGAATTCGCTGCCTCCACCGGGTCCGTACTGCAAAGCTTCGCGGAAATTGAGCCCATAGCCGATGCCGCTTCGATAGTTGACCGAAAGGACAACGTAGCCACGGCTTGCCAGGTATTGATTCATCGCGTAAGCGTTCGAATAGTAGGCCATGTAGTGAAAGCCGAGCAGCATTTGACGCCGCGAGCCACCGTGGAAAAAGGCCAGAGCAGGATGAGGACCAGGACTCTGCGGTATAAAGAGTTGGCCATGCAACACGAGACCGTCGGCCGCAGTGATCGCAACCGGTTCAGGACGTACTAGCTGCGTAGCGGGAAAGCCCGATGGAATGGTTTCGGCGGCCAGAATGGCGGGCCGATTGTTCCCAGCCTGAACCACTGCGTGAGCGCGGCTGTTGTAGCCAGAGGCGAGGTATCCCAAGCCAGATCCATCTGCCAGTGGTGCCGGATTCCACTCGATTGCTTGGCCAGAGGTGATTTGCTTTGGAGTAGCGGAGGAGGAGCCGTCGTTCTTCCAGAGATGACGGCGGTCGATGTCGCCGATATTAGATGAATAGAAGAGAGTGCCGCCATTAGCGGCCTGCTCTACGTGCTCCACTTCGCCTTCGCCCGGAGTCAACTCAACAGCCGCGCCGTTTATGTCCAGGTTCACGCGAAACAGGTGACACCACCCTGTCTTCTCGTAGGGAAAAACAATACCATCGCCGACCCAGTGCAGTTGATCGTCAGAGACGATGCCGTGGAAGGCACTGCCCATACCAGGGCTGGCCCGGAATACCTGTTTCGATCGAGTTTCGCCTGCGTTCGCAACGCGGATTGACCATGGCTCGGCGGTGCGTTCCGGCGCATGAAGAGAACCGCGTGTGTCAGAGGGGATTCGGAGAAATGCGAGTCGACGCCCGTCAGGTGACCAGACTGGCTCAGAATCCAAATCAGTGCTCGGATCGAGGTATCGCACCGTCTGCTGCTCCGGTGCGTACAGGCCAACGAAACTGTGATCCTTGCGGGTGTTTGTGAAAGCAAGGGATTTTCCATTTGGCGACCAGCGAAGGCCGGTAACGGACCCTGCCTCCCTCACCGCCTCCTTTACACTCTGGCCGGAGAGCGTCATTGTGAAGAGCTGGCCACCCCGGATAAATGTAACCAGATCACCAGCTGGTGAAACAGCAGGGGATCTTCCTTCGGTCAGCTTATGACTGGGCGCGCCGTTAAGTTGGACCGTCCAAATAGATTGGTCAGGTCGGGCGGGTAGTAGGCCAGGGTTAGGATTCTCACCGCCGTTTTCCAATTCGCCTCCGCGCGTAAAGAAGAGCGACTGGCCATCTTTCGACCATGTAAGATCGCCGATCTCTTGCCCATCGTCACTATTGAAGTCCGTAACTTTGTGCGCTTGAAAGAGGGGTGCTTCGGCGACCCAGACGTTATGGCGCCCTTGTTCATCCAGCAGCCAAGCAAGCTTTGCACCGGTTGGTGAAGCGACCAGCGAGCTGGCGAAAGGCGCGCTCATAACCTGATCGATCGTAAAAGCAGCTTGCGCGAATACGCCAATAGGCAAAGAGAACAGGACAAGAAGCCGGAGCACGTATGGGTAATAGAGTAACGTGCCGTTAAAAAGGTCTCGGTAACGCAAAACGGGGTCAAGCGGCGAACCGCCTGACCCCGTCTGCTCTGTGCTTTAGCTCAGCTGCTTATTTAGGGCAACCAAGAGCCTTCATCCGTGCTTCCGGAAGAGGCTTGGCGTTCTTGACCGCAGGAGGCATGCTCGAGCTGCCGCGAGGCACCAAGTAGACTTCCACGCGACGGTTCTTGTCGGCTTCGGAAGTTTGCGAGCCCTTGCGTTCCTTCGTGTTCGAAGTTCCGCACTGGCCAGGTCGGGTCTCGGAGGTTTGGTCGGTTGCAACCGAGTCGTACTTGATGCGGGAAGGATCAACCTTGGCGCAAGTACCGGTGCCGCCACTCAGGACCGCAGCCGCGTTAAGAGCGCGCTGTTCATCCAGAGCCGCTGCTGCTGCAGCGTGTCTGCCCTTGCGAGTACGAGTCGCTGGAGCATTGGC
>CALMAV010000110.1:7116-9897 GCA_937859895.1 uncultured Bryobacterales bacterium
ATTATCGCGATGACCAACCAGAACGATGTCGTAATCGCCACTGGAGAGTCTCGGAGCTGCGTCATCGATCAGAACACGCTTGCCGCAGTTATTAACGCGGGCATTGTTCTTGGCGAAGATCACGTCGTCGAGCCGGACAAACTGCGGTTGGCAGTTAACCGTGATGGAGGTGGACTGAGAAGCAGTCTTGCCACTTTCATCAGTAACGGTCAGTGTTGCAGTAACCGTCTTAGTCTGGCCTTGTGCGCCACCCTCAAAGTTCAGGGTTGAGGCATCAAAGGTTGCATTCTGAGTGTTGCCGTTGCCGACGCTACCTTCACTGACAGTCCAGTTGTAGGTCAGGTTTCCGCCGCATGCGGAAGGTGTAGCAGCACCGGTCAATTGAGCAGTGTGTACGCCGTTGGTGTTGGCTGCGCATGCCAGTGTGGTCGGGTTAGCCGTGACACTGGTGATCTGCGGGGCGCTCTCGTTCACAGTAACCGTAGCGGTAGCCGTGACAGGCTGTGCCGGAGGAGGCGTGGGCGGCTGTACCCAGCAACGAACCGGGAACTTCTTGGGCCGTTCCATCGGGGGCGGCGGAGGCGTCGTGTCTCTCACCGAAACCTGAATATTAAAGCTGCCGGTATTGTTCGGAGTGAAGGTAAAGTCGGGGCTATCGGTGCCCTGGGCCTGACCATTCATTGTCCACGCGTAAGAGAGCTTCTGATTGCCAGTTGCCTGGATATTTGCATGTAAGGTAACTGGCTTGCCCTGGCAGATTGTACCTTCCGCGCCTGTAATAGTGGGGGTTGGCAGAGGAGCCGGGGGTGGCGGAGCTGCCGGCATGGGCGGGCACTTGCTCTGGCCTAGGTACCAAACGAGACCGACGGTCCCCTGGAAATTATTAATGTTATCGCCGCGCGGAATATAAATGCCGCCAGTATTGTAGTTCGGTAAGTTATAAGTCGGGTTCCGGGATGAGATGCCACGAGCATCAATCCGCATACCGAAGTGATCGGTAAAGTGGAACTTGATACCGCCACCGTAGAAGCCGCCAACTTGCAGGTTGTCATTCAGGTTGGAAGACCCGTACAGCGCATTCGCACCAGCCTGGCGGGCCAAACTCTTTGCAGTGTCGGTAGGGGTAAACTGAATCCCGGCAGCACCTGCAGTGAGGTAAGGCTGAACGCGCGATCCACGAGGGCGCAAATTAAATACCGGGCCTAAACCAAAGGTATAGTTGTGAGCGCCAAAACTGTAAGTTGGCAGTGGGCTATTAGTCCCGGGAACGAATCCTGTTCCATTCGGAGTGCGAAATTCAACGTTCGCCTGCGAGTACTCGAAAAAGCCTTCAATTCCGAAGTACTTCGCGGGGTTAACGGCCACACGAAGACCCGCAATACCGCCATCGACTAAATGGGTCGTGAGACCACGGTTAATTTGCCCCCAAGTACTGACACCGCCAAAGGGGTCGATTTCGACCAGGTCAGGCATAGCATCCTCACCACCCCCGGACGACGTCGTTTTCGTATTTGTTGTTGTGGTTGTGCTGTCCTGTGCATACGCTAATGACGTGAACGTCAATGCGGCACACAGGAGTGCAGAACTTAACGGCCTATTTATAAGCCGAGTATCCATCCTTCTCCTCCAAAGCAAAGTACACACCTCTACCGATTATTGATGATCGTATCGAAATTTGCATCACGAACAACCACCAAATCGCAAAATAACCTGAAGATAGAGAGAGCGGCCAGACTTTTACTTACTTACTCCGTCCGGACAAATCTTTCTGAAATAGTCTGACCCACAAATAAACTCTGGCCAAAACTTTACTTTTCGATGGGACTTCAGGATTCCCGGCTCCGCAAAAGCATAAACAGGCTCTTGCGGAGCCAACTCTCGATAACATCGAGTTTTTCGAAAAACCTTGCTGGCCGATCCTAAAAGATCGTAAGTACTCAACATGGTAACTGGTTGCAGGAACTCATGTTATCGAACTCCACTAATCGCGGTAAATAATCCCCAAATCACTAGTGAGTCCGAAGATCCGACTGGAAGAGGCATCCGCCTTCCAAAGCTGCCGGATGCGGGTGGGCGGGAGCGCAGTTTCGATTCCAGACCAATTCGCCCCTTCATCTTTACTGACATACAATCGCCCGTACTGCACTGCGTACGCCGACTTATCAGCACCTCCAAAGATCACCGAAGCGACGGTAGAAGCCGGCAATCCGCCCGAAACAACAGACCACTTATTGCTCTCGCCGTCCAACCGGTAGAGCCCGACTCGTGTCGCTACTAGCATTGGTGCATTTTCCCCTGTTGTCATGGCCACATCGTTAATATCCGAGGGAGGAAGAGGGAACGGCAACTCAGCCCAACTTACGCCCTTGTCCTTAGAAACAAAGAGGCCGCTAGTGGCTCGGGCCACGATCGGCGACTGGTCAGGCCCGAAGTACAGGGCCGTTACAGCGCCGCCTCCAGGAATCGCGGCAAGGGTCCAATGTTCGGCCAGGTCGTCGCTCCGTAGAAGACCGATGTCAGTCGCAGCAAAGAATATGTCCTTTGTCTCTGACCTAACCGAATAGAGACCGCTCACCTCCGAGACCGATACTTCCTTGATTACCTGCCGAGGCTTAGAGGCTTTGGCAGGAGCCGTACGAACAGGTTTCATTGCCGCTGTTTTCCTGACAGGCGTACGTTTCGATCTGACCGTTGATGGCTTCTCTTCCAGCGGAGGAAGGGTTGTTACAAGTCGAATGGGGATAACTTTCCAATCCGCCCCGCCATTGGTCGACTTATACA
>CALMAV010000111.1:0-7921 GCA_937859895.1 uncultured Bryobacterales bacterium
CACGAGCTGGTCGTTTGCCTTGAATCCAAGGTCATCCCGCTCAATCCCCAAGGCACCGCGAACAAAACTCCCAGCTCCGTCCGCACCGACTGCGTAAGCAGCATGAATGATGGTTGCATCAGAGTCAGGCTTGTCCGTCGCCCGGACCGAGAGCTCAGCACCATCTGCATTCTGTGCAACCGCGACGGCGGTGATCCCCATGAAGACACGCACACCGAGCTCTCGAGCGTGTGCGTCGAAGATGTCTTCGAATTCGGGCTGATAGGTAAGGTAGCTGTCCTTCCAGCCGGAGTTACCCGTGCCCGGAACGGTTGTTGTGGAGAGCACTTCCATGTTGCCCGTGACAAAATACATGCGTGGAACCGGACGCGCGATCAGTTCGACTGCTTCCGCGAAGCCCATCCCCTGGAAGGTCCGCATGGTCTCACCATCGAAGTGTCCGGCGCGAGGTAGTTTGTAGCGCTGCGGAAATCGTTCTACAACAATCACAGAGATGCCCCGCTCCGCCAGCAGTGCAGCGAGAATCATACTAACCGGGCCATAGCCCACGATTGCCACATCGCAGGTCAACTGCGCCGGCAGGGGGTTTACGGCGGGGGCTTGTTGCCCTGGATGTGGGGCTGCTCCTTGCCTGTTTGTTTCGCTTTCACTCATTTCGTTCCTCTCTTTCGGGTTCGTTCCTTCACGCCGTTCTGTCGCCTAGGAAAAGGCGGGCCCCGCCCGGACTACCGTCCTCCGGGTCATGCAACCGGCTTCCAGCTTGGCTTCCCACCGACCTGTTCTATCGAGCCCGCGTTAGGCCAGGGGAAATGTGGAGAAAAGTTGTACCAACCCGGCTGTGAAAGCATCTCGATCACGCTGTACCGGGTCTTCACGGCAAGCTCCGGAACAAGATCATTTGGATTGAAATTGTCCGGCAGCAGAATCGATTGCTCGACGCTGGTTAACGCATCGCCCGTGTAAAGCATCGTCGCTCCATGGCCGGCGATGATGTAACCGACCTGGCCCAGTGTGTGACCCGGTAGCAGGATCGATCGAATGCCGGGGAGCACCTCGTCTCCGGCTCTGCCGGTCCTGATACGGCTGCCCGCAAATTGAAACAGCCGTTGCGATGCTTTCAGCCTGTCATGTTTTCCCCACTCCGCTATAGGAGAGAAGCCTAGATCCAGGTTGGGTTGACTCCAGAACTGAACATCCTCGGCCCCTGCATAGTATGTAGCGTTTGGAAAGATTGGCTTGCCTCCCGCATTGAAGAGACCGCCAATGTGATCCGGGTCGAGATGTGAGATGAGCACGGAATCGATTTGCGCCGGAGATAATCCTGCAAGGGCCAGAGACTCCAGAAGACGCCCAATTGTTGGCATGGGCACTGGAATAATCGGATCAGGACCAAAGCCGCTATCCAGCAGAACCCACTTGCCTGTTTGCGGCATGCACATAAGAAGACAGGAAAGCGGTATGCTCCTCATTTCGGAGTTGCTCCCCGCATCAGGTAGGACTCCGGCAGCCTGCGAAGCATCGGGGTCGGGAGCACGACCCGATTGCTGATTTTGTGCCTGCAAGGGATCTACGGCCGGCCGCACCATGCCTCCATCGCTGAGAGAAATAAAGTCGATTCCGCCGAGACGAAAATTGTGAAACCTAGCCTCCGTCCCTGGAAACTCTCTGCTGTCTTGGACAACGCTGGTACCGCTCTCATTTTTCGTCATGGACTCATCCTCGGGTGACATCGACACCACGGCAGCATGCCGGGGTCTGGAAACAAACGGACAGGTTGGTTATCACGGAATGCGAGCCGTAGGCTATAAACCGTGTAGCGTGCGAGGCCCGCGCCGCGGGGTATGCCGGACGTGGGAAAGTCAGCCCTGCTCCAGCCACTCCCACTCTGCGTTTTTCAAATGAGTTACGGTCTCCGGCAGGTCCTCCCCCGGGAGATCGTCTTGCGGCTTCAGTCCGGCACGAACCAGGTGGTAGCTCAGGTAGCGGTAAGACGCACGATAAGCGCTGAGTTCCGTTTGATTCAGAACAGGGATCGCGCTCGGATTACACGGAGTGATTAAGTCGTGCAGGTACACGCAACGCGCTCCTGCAATCTTCCAGGTGTCGTCCACCCGCAAGAATCGCCATGGCAGGCGAACATAGCCCGTATATTTACACGCGATCCCGTCGAGCAGGAAAAAGTTATGAAGAGTGCAGTCGGCTTCAGCAATCGCTCGATCGTTTTTGACATGGGTCACAGTGGCCCCCATTCCATGAAAGCCACTATTATCTGCATGGTCGCTGCGGTTCTTGACCGCCAAGGCCTGCTTCTCGGTTTGCTCGACAAAGTCCTTGCCGCTTCCCTTGAACCAAGACACCTCGATTGCCGAATCAGGATGATAGTAAGAAGCCATTTCGGCGAAAAGGCCGGTGTCGCGCGCCCTGCGTTCTCTCACCATCACTTCAGCAATGGCTAGCCGATCAAGCTGCTGTGTAGCTCCTTCGCGCCGTAAATTCATTGTCTTCTCCCGTACCTCGAATGAACTCATTCGGTACCTCCCGTGCACTTGTTCGACGCAACAGAACCGATACCGTGTAGTCATAGATGTAGTCGGCAACGGCCAAGGTGCAACGATCTTGCCAAGCAATCTCCATGACAAAAAACCCGATCCAAAGTCAACCCCCTGGGGAAACAGGCAGAAGGAACGACTGCTCAAAGCAGCCGCTGAGGCAGGTTCGGAGTTCGCGTACAGTTTGACGTTTTGGTCGGGAACAGCGAACTCCATGCAGTGGAAGATCACCACCACTAAAGCCGCAATCCCTCTTTAATCCATCAAGGACTTCGAAGTGCTGCTTGGTCTTCAGGATTTCAGGCACTGGTAGTGCATTGACTGTTGCGAGTTCCATCTTTTTCGCTCGTAACTACTGCTTCAGATTAAATTTAGCCTTGTCATCAACGGCATAGTTCCCATGCTCGGATTTGGTCGGTGACTCAGTTCTTAGTTGCCACCGGATTCTAGTCAGGACGAAAAATAGGCACTGATTCCGAGCATCGTCACGACAAGTTCCATCTTGCGCAAACCCTAGTTTGTCAAGAATGCGTTGAGAGCGCCGGTTCTCCTGTCGTATAAACGCAACAATGCGGTCTAGCTGGAGTTTGCCGAAGACGTAGTGGAGCACGGCGCGGCAAGCCTCGGTCGCATAACCTACACCCCAGTACTCTGGCGCAAGTTCATACGCAATCTGAACGTCATCACCACCGTCCTCCCGCTTCCTAGCCTGGCGATATTTAGTTACTTGCACCCAACCGAGCGAAGTACCATCCCGCTTTAGCTCGAGAACCCATTTGCCTAAGTGATAACTGAACCGCGCCAGATCGATTTGAGCCGAAGCAAACTTCTGAGCTTCGTCCTTCGTCAACGGCCCAGAGTGAATGAATTGCATTACTTGTGCATCGGTATCCAGAGAGACAAGAAATTCCTGGTCTGCCGGCTCTAACCTTCGAAGGATTAGACGGTCAGTCTGGAGAAGGGGAAAGGATCGTCCTCTATCACGGTCCAGCGAAACAGGATCGCGTTCATCTTCCATACTGACCTCCCACACACATAACTCACTCCTGAGCTTTGCATGACAATCTATCTCAGCATTCGGAAGCGGGTTATGCCACGGGGGACCAATATACGAAGCAGATTTAAACTAAGAAGCCGACTTTTGAAGCAAAGTCAGCATGGAGCTTACATCCCGGTCTCGACCTTGTCGAAGAAAGGCCTCGAAAGCAGGGACGGGAAGAGGACGGGAGATGAAGTACCCTTGCACTTCGTCACACCCACATTCTTTTAAGAAAGTGTAGACCTCGGCGGTTTCGACCCCTTCTGCAACAACGCGGTAGCCCAAATCGTGAGCCATGGAAATCATGGACCGCACCAGGGTTTGATCCTTTTGACTTTTGGCCAGTTCAGGCATGAAGGAGCGGTCGAGCTTTACTGTTGTTGCAGGAAGCTTCTGGAGGTAAGAGAACGAACTATAGCCAGTGCCAAAGTCATCGATAGCAAGTGCAACGCCCAAGGATCGAATTTGCTCAAGTCTTTCGACGGCGCGCGAGCGATGACGAATCAGTGCACTCTCGGTAAACTCCAACTCGATAGCAGCGGGGGACACTGTGGATCTTTGTAGTGCCTGTTGGAGGGAGAGAACAAAGTCTTCCTCCTCCAGGTTACGAGCTGAAATGTTGATGGAAGCGTGGGTGTCCAGGCCGGCGCGGCGCCAAGTGGCGAGCTGCCCCAGCGCGTTCGCCAGAACCCATTGAGTGATGGGACGGGCCAGAGCTGTTTGCTCCACAAGCGGGATGAACTCGCCCGGAGGGACACTTCCTAAGGTGGGATGAGTCCACCGGAGAAGCGCCTCAGCACCCGTACAAACTCCACTATGCAAGTCAATGCGCGGCTGGTACACGAGGTTAAACTCGCGTCCTCCTTGCTCCACCGCTTTTCGTATGTTGGTCAGAACAGTAAAACGACGACGATTCGCTTCGTCGCTATCTGGACTGTAGACTGCGTACTCAATATCTGCTTCTCGTGCATCGCGGGCTGCGCTCAGTACAGTACGGAGCACGTCATGCGGCGGTGAACTGCCAACGCAGAATGGCGAGATGCCGTAAGCTGCTTCTACCGCGACCGGCACACCGTCACAAACAATGGGCGCTAGAAGTTGCTTCCGTAAGCTCCCGATTACATCGGACCAAGAGTTTCCGTCACTTTCGTTGATGAGTAGAAAGAAGGAGGTAATCCCCACCTGGTAGAGTCCGGCTTTGCCTCCGAGGGTCGATTGAATCGTTGATGTGGAGGCTTTCACAAGAGTGTCGATGTAGGTGCTGCCGAGAACGCTAACGGTCTCATTCATCTGGCGCAGGTCTGCCAAGTCGATCAATACCGCGACACGCCACTCACCAGGCGCTTTTCGCTCCAGATTTGTGAGATCTTCAGCTAGTTGGTACCGGTTTGGCAAACCACTAGAAGGCTCAACCCGGCCCACGTCACGTTGCAGTTCTATCTGCGCCATGACGAACGCGGCCAGGTCCTGTAGAGCGCTTACTTCCTCGGTGGTAATGGACCGAGCCTCGGTATCCAGCACGCACATGGCACCGAGCACGTAACCATCTCGTGTTGTTAAGGGAGCGCCTGCGTAAAATCGGATACCTGATTCCGCCAAATAGCATTGAGAGAACCGGGAGTCTTGCAACAAATCAGGGATCGCTACTACCTCGCCAGACCTGGTTACTTCCGCACAAGGAGCTCCGCCTCGGATTATCTCTCGCCCTTGTGTTCCAACATGTGATTTGAACCATTGGCGGTCGCGATCGGTTAGGGAGATTGCTGAAATCGGAGTGCGAAACAGCCGGCTGGCCATGCGCGTGATGCGATCGAAGCTTTCGCTCTCTGGCGTGTCTAGAATTTCAAGTTCCCGCAGGGCCTGAAGACGACGCTCCTCCCTCGCAATTGCCTCGTAATCAGATGGATCGGGCACGAGAAACTTTCCTGAAGCCATAAACTTTTATCGAGAAAACCTTATTGTTTCAGGTAATTGATTGTAACCGAGCCGTAGATCCCTGGATAATCCGGGTATTTGACGGCAAGCGCTGCGGATTCCCCTTGGCCACAAATGCATTCAGACTACCGAGAATTCTTTTAGTGGGCTTGGGCAGTAGGAATTCTCAAACTGTTCACGCATAGGAAGAACGGACGCGAACTGATTAGGTAGTTCCAGCAGCGTGGAAGGGGCCGTCCATTCCCGGCTTTGTTTTTGGGGGGGGGGAGAACTACAGGCAATATTAATTTGGAAGAGAATCGGTTTTTGATAATGTACGTGTATTAGCAATGGCAGAGCATGTCTTATCGCGCCTATTAAAACGTGCAACGGTTGCTGATAGAGCTAGTTCTGACAAGGCCCGCTACTTGCAAACCTGCAGGGCAGCACGCCCAGGTACCTGGCTTTTCCTGAGTTTTCTGTGTGTCCTTGGAGCTACTACCGATTATCCTCGCACTTACCCGCGAATCTTCTTTTCTTTTGCTGCCGTAGTTTTGCTGGAGAGCGTTTTGCGAGGAATACTCGTGTACTCACCTTGGCCGTTGCTTTTCCAAACCAGGAACTGGGAACAGGCTGTGGCTTTCCTCGTACTTACTTCTGCTCTTTCCTGGGGCTCATTTTATGGAATGACTCTCTTCCTGTATGGCCCTTATTCCCAGGCCAGCGTCTTAGCAATGGTGTGCACCGTCGGAACTACAACTGGCGCGATAACTGCATTCGGTCCGAACTTACACCTATCAACTACTTATCTAATAGCGTTGCTGGCGCCCTCCATTTTGGTAGATCTCCGAATAGGTGGTTACTCAGGAATCTCGCTCGCAGTTATAACTGTTGTCTTTCTTGGATTTCTCCTCTGGCAAGGGAAAGACCTCAATCGGAGTTATAAAAGGCGCACCTCTACCATTCGCTTACTTGCAAAACGTCGCAGAGAGCTGGAGGAGCGTATCGCGGCGCGAACTTTCGAACTGGAGTGCGCGAAAGAGTCGGCGGAGTCCGCCAATCGGGCAAAGAGCGATTTTCTTGCCAACGTAAGCCATGAGATCCGAACGCCCATGCACGGCGTACTCGGGATGACTGCGCTCGCAATGGAGAACGCAAACTTGCCTGAGACTCAGGCGTGTCTTCGTGATGTTAAGTTGTCGGCCGAGTCTCTCCTACAGGTGATCAACGACATCCTTGACCTCTCTCGCATGGATGCGGGAAAGCTTACCGTTGAGAAGGAGCCCTTTCTGCTTCAGGACTGTATTAACCGCAGTCTTCAGGTGCTTTCCTTAAAGGCAAAGGAAAAATCCATTCAGGTCCACGTGTATGTGGATTCGTTATTTTCAGAAGCAATTCTGGGAGATACACTCCGCTTACAGCAGATCCTGACCAATTTGATTCACAACGCAATCAAATTCACTGATCAGGGTTCAATTTCAGTAAGTGCAAAGCCCGAGACTACATTTAACGTGCCGGTAGTCCATATTGCGGTCGAAGACACTGGCTGCGGCATTCCTGAAGATCAGAGGCGCCAAGTCTTTGAACCGTTTTCACAAGTCGATAATTCGACAACGCGCAAGTTTGGGGGTGCTGGACTCGGGCTGACCATCTGCAATCAGTTGGTAGCGCAGATGAACGGAAGGATCTGGGTAGAGGGGAATTTGCTAGGAGGGAGTACTTTTCACGTCACGCTTCCCTGCCAGTTAGCAACGGTACAACCAGAGGTTTCGAAAGCTGCTCACGCATAAATTCGAAGCTGGACCTCAATATTGGTGCAATCCTGGAAGTAATCATTTTCCCGCATCCTCGCTTTGTGGGTAAAGCAACAAATGCAGAGTATCCGCAGCTTTCTGACTGTCACAACAGCCCGGCATTCTTCCCTAACTGCCGACGCGAGGTGATCGCTTTAGCAGCCGATCCCAGGCTTTGCTGAACCAGAGGTAGTCATCCAATCAATCACGCCCGAACCGGCCACTTGGTCTGTCCTCCGCGTCCGATCGCCAGATTGCCGATATGTCCGGCGCGTGCCGCCGCAATACCTGCTTCTGCAGGCGCGTTCGGCTCTTTGCGGCTCTTCACACAATCGAAGAAGTTTGCCATGTGGTCGATGGTGCCGTCCTGATAGGCGTGCTCCGTCATTACCGGGTTGCCTTTGGGCACGCCTTCGCGATAAAGCTCAAAGCCGGCGCGAGTGAGTTTAATGGTTCCGTCGGTTCCGCGGAATTCGAGGCCACCGTCGTCGATCGAGGACACCATAGTGCCCTCATAACCTACAACGAAACCAGGATATTGGAAACTCGCCTGAATGGTATCGGGGCATTGCCACTGCTCAAAGAAATACTTGTCGCTTACAACCTGAGCCAGACTGGGCTGCGCC
>CALMAV010000111.1:7931-8913 GCA_937859895.1 uncultured Bryobacterales bacterium
CGGTCATTGCGCCGCCGCCAAAATTCCAGAACCAGCGCCAACGTCTGAATCTCTCTTCGCTGAACGGTTGATCGGGTGCTGATCCAAGCCACCGCTTCCAGTCAAGAAGTTGCGTATCCATAGGGTCAGTCGGCCAATCCCTTTGATAGTTCTGATACCAATAAGTGCGCACCTGTGTCACTCGGCCGATGCTGCCACCCTGGATGAGATCCACGGCATTACGGAAATGCGGCCAGCTGCGCTGCTGCATCCCGCATTGCAGGATGCGCTTGTTTGACGTACGCACGGCACGCATCAGTAACTCACCTTCCTCAATAGAGTGGGTGACCGGCTTCTCCAGGTAGACGTCCTTCCCCGCAGCCAGAGCGTCGGAGGCCATTCTCACGTGCCTATGATCAGGAGCTGCAATGATCACCGCATCCAGTTCCTTGGCGTCCAGCACTTCCCGATAATCCACATGAGTGGTAGCCATGTTATCTGGGCGCTGTTTAATCTTGTCCAAATTCGGCGAGTATACGTCGCATGCGGCAACCAACTGATACGGAGCTGATTTATCAGCAGAATGCAGCAGGGTCTTCATCCGGCCTCCGGTGCCAATCACCCCCACCCGGAGAGTGTCGTTTGCCCCCATTACTTTTGAGGCGGACAGCGCCGTCACACCACTGGCCATCAGAAAGTGGCGACGGTTTGTTCTGGTTTGCATTTCTCTCCTCGTGTTAGGTGGCGACCAACCAGTGGTCTATTTCAAAGCTTCTCACCGAAGACGACAATTCTATCTTTTTTAAGTTGGCGCGAAGGATGACCGTCCAGCGCTCAGCGCATAGGTTGAGAAAGACTCGTTTCGGTGCATCACTCCAGAGAACGTAGCAAGATGGCCGTGGGAAGCGCTGAGAGGAGAGAAAAAGAACAGCGGCCCCATTACCAAATCTCGTCAGCTCAAGAAATATCCGGTAACGGGTGAACGATAGGCGCTATCTGACCC
>CALMAV010000111.1:8923-9762 GCA_937859895.1 uncultured Bryobacterales bacterium
ATCTGACCCTCATGCGTATATGTAACCTAGTTCTCTCAGCTGCTTGTCTGGCTGCTTCGGTTCCGTCCTGTTATCCGCAGGCTGTTAATGGAGTAGAACTTCCGTCAAACGGGCCGTACCGCGCGGATGCGAATCTATTTCAAGTTTCAACTTTGGGCGCGCTGGAGGCGGCTGTACTTGAGGGTGCATACCCTATTGGCTTGCTCAAGCACGAGGGTAACTTTGGCGTAGGGCACTATGTGGGTCTGGGTGGCGAGCTAATTGCGCTTGATGGACACTTCTATCACGCCTACTCCGACGGCACGGTGGATGAGGCTCAGGATAAGGAGCTTGTGCCATTCGCAGCCGTGTTGAACTTTACGCCGGAACAGAGCTTGAAGATGAGGGGCATGACGATGGCCCAGCTCGACACGTTCATCGCCAACAAGATCCCAAGTGACAACTACTTTTATGCGATCAAGATACACGGCCTGTTTTCATATGTGAAGACGCGCATTATTCCTCAACAGGTGCAGCCCTACCCGACGCTGGACGAAGCGATCACGCGGGAAGTGATCTTTATCAGGCAGAACGAAGAAGGAACAGCCGTTGTGATTCGGTCGCCCCAGTATGTAGCAAATCTGAACATAGCGGGCGACCATTATCATTTCATCTCGGATGACCATCAATACGGCGGTCATGCGTTAGACCTTACGGTGCAGAACGCAACACTGGAAATCCAGCAGATTCGACGTAATACGCTGTGGCTTCCTGCAACCACTGCGTTCCAAAAAGCCCCGCTGCCCGCACCGGCAAAGTAGCCAACGGCAAAGTGCTTCCGCTGCAGGCCAGCCTTGTCC
>CALMAV010000111.1:9772-12915 GCA_937859895.1 uncultured Bryobacterales bacterium
AACCTGCTTGCAGCGTCCCCCAGCGCAGCCGAGGCACACACCCTTAGGAGTTAAACGCCGCAGTTACTCAGCCGGCTGTTGCAGCCTTAGTAGCCCGGTGATTTACCTATTATTTCATCAATACCTTGCGGATCTTTTTCAGTTCCCGCAAACGATCTCCCGTTATTTTGGGGTATGTCATCTTGAGAGCGGAAAGTGAATCGAGGAGTATTTGGGAAACGATTAGCCGGGCATTCTCCTTATCATCGGCCGGAACAACATACCAGGGCGCGTGCTCAGTGTTTGTTGCGCTCAGACAGGCCTCAAAAGCTGCGGTGTATTCCTTCCAGTATTTCCTTTCGTGAATATCGGACAAGCTGAACTTCCAGTTCTTGTCAGGCTCATCGATACGTGCCAGAAATCGCTTTCGCTGCTCTTCCTTGGAAAGGTGGAGGAATATTTTGATTGTCCGCGTTCCATTGCGATAAAGATGGCTCTCCAGATTTCGAATCGATTTATATCGCCCCTCCCAAAGGGTGTGCTCGTCCTCTGAGTGCTCCGACAGTCCCTGGTTCCTGAGAAGTTCCGGATGTACTCGAACAACCAGCACTTCTTCGTAGTAAGAACGATTGAAGATGCCGATCTGCCCGCGTTCGGGGAGCCTGCGCGTGGTACGCCAAAGAAAGTCGTGTTCCAGCTCTTCCGCACTTGGCTGCTTGAAGCTGGTCACCTGGCAGCCTTGCGGATCAACGCCAGACATGACGTGCCGGATAACTCCATCCTTGCCGGAAGCGTCCATCCCTTGAAAAATCAACAAGAGCGCATGTTGGTTAGAAGCGTAAAGGAGTTGTTGCAGGGAGCTTAATGTCTCTACGTGCTCTCTCAGCAGTTCTTCATAATGCTTCTTCGACCGGTAGAGTGACTCCCCAGCTGTTGGCAATTCCCTGAGACTGATCTCCTGTCCAGGTCGGACACGATAATCCTCAGTCTCAACGTTTGTCTTCATCACCGGCTTACCCTCCAGGGTCACCTTTAGTATTCAGTCCTCAAGGTAGCTGGTCGTTCACTAAGAAAGTTGTCAAAAGCAGGGATACAACTTCTTGATGACTTCTTGACGTCCCCACGCTAGATTAAGGGATGTCAGGCGGCAGTAGGAGTTTACAAAGTAGTGATCACAAGATTGCCGGAAAGTTCTAGTGGAGTGATTGGCTTTGCCATTGTCGGACAGGTGACTACCGAGGATGCCGAACAGATGGGGGAGCAGATTCGGCTTCTAATCGAGTCGAGAGGAGAGCAGCCGATTGGTATTCTGGTCGACCTTTCGAACATGAGCGGTATGGATCTGCAGGCGCGTTGGGAAGAGATTCGATTCTTGCAAAAGTATACAAATCACATTGCACGAATGGCCGTTGTCGGCGCTCACACCTGGGAAAAAATCAGCAGCATGTTTGTTGTTGCGGCGGCTCTACTGCAAGGGGAAACGCTTTACTTTCAAAGCTCCGAAATGGTGCAGGCTTGGCATTGGGTTCGCACCAGTGAACATGCTCTGGATCCGCCGCCACCACGGATCACTGCTGCATCGGGCATATGGAAAGATTACATCCCGGAGTATCTATAAAGGCAGTTAAGGCCGGACGGTCCTACTCATGCCGAAGGGCACGGAGCGGGTCGATATTGGCGGCGCGGCGTGCGGGCAGATAGCTTGCGATTAGAGCTGAAGCGAGAATCAAGAGCAAGGAACACCCAACGGCAAGCGGATCCAGTTCCGTGATGCCGAACAGAAAGCTTTTCAGCCAGTGAGTACCGCCCATAGCTATCGGCAGTCCGACAAGGAGACCGGCGCCGATGAGCCATAGTGAGTCACGTAGGATGAGCCAAATAACGTTACTCCGCTGCGCTCCGAGTGCCATACGGATGCCAAGCTCACCTGTTCTTCCAGCGACAGAGTACGCGAGGGTTCCGTAGATGCCGACTGTGGCCAGTGTGAGAGCAAGAAGGCTGAAGACGCTGCACAGACTGGTCAGCAGCTTTTGCTGATCGAGGGAGGATTCGACCTGGCTATCGAGCGTCTGTAACTCCAAGACTGGCAGCCGGATATCGATTTGGCTAAGGGCCTTACGCACCTCTGCTGGAACACCTGAGAGCGTACTCACCCGGAGAATTGCTTCGAAGCCTAAGGTAGGCTTCTGCCAAAGCGAAAAGAACACCATGGGCGGCGCTTTCTCCCGCAGATCATAAAAGCGGGAGTCGGCGACAACGCCTACGATTTCTGCGCCAGGAGCCTTGAAGGGTGACCCTAGCACCATGCGCCTTCCAATAGGATTTTGGTTCGGCAGATATAGGTTAACGAACGATTGATTCACCACCGCGACGGCTGGAGAAGCGGGCGTGTCACGAGGGCTGATTGTTCTTCCTAGAAGGAGCGGAACTTTCAATGCCTCAAGGAAGCCTGGGCCAATAGGCACGTCATAGACGCTCATTTTTAAAGATGAGGATGAAGAGTACCCTTCCAGTGAAAAGTTGCCAGAGGAACTGGAGCCACTCACCGGAGTGAAGCGCCCAACACCGGACGAAAGAACCTTGGGAAGTTGAGACAGCGTCTCACCTAGCTTGCGGTATAGAGGGTAGAGTCCGCCTTCTTTATAGCCGGCAAGACTAGCATCCGTCCTGAGCAAGAGTATGTTTTCCCGCTGGAAACCTAAATTCTGACGCTCCAGTGCTAAGAGGCTACGAGCCAGCAGTCCCGCACCAATCAAGAGACTTAATGACAGAGCGATTTGTAAAACAATAAGAGCCTGCCCGCTACCAAACCGCCACTTAGCTACACCAACGGGCGTGACCACATTGCCGGGCCTCGGTTCAATTTTACTGAGCTTCAGAGCGGGGAAGATTCCGAACAAGATTCCATTCGCAATGCAAACGGCGAACGTGAAAGCCAGCATACTGAAGTTAGGCTGTACTTTGACCACTGAACTTACGTGAAGAGCGACGACCAATATTCTGACGCTCCACCATGCGACCCCAATGCCGGCCGCGCCTCCGATGAATGACAACAAGACGCTCTCGGTCAACACTTGGCGAAGCAAGCGAGTGCGTGACGCACCCAGAGCGAGTCTGACGAGGAACTCCGACCTCCGCGCAGAGGAACGAGCTAGAAGCAGAGT
>CALMAV010000112.1 GCA_937859895.1 uncultured Bryobacterales bacterium
ATCGCACCCACCGCAAACTCGCCCGGTTGAAATATGTAATGGACGACTGGGGCGTGCCAAAATTCAAGCGCGAGTTGGAATCACGTCTTGGCCGTATGCTTGCCGAGCCCCAGCCGCTAACCTGGACTAATTCTGACGACCACTTGGGCTGGCATCGGCAGGCTGAGGGAAGCTGGTTCGTTGGAGTTCGGGTAGTGAGTGGACGTTTGCGTGACTTCAATGAGCAGCATCGTTTTCGGACCGGGCTTCGCCAGATTGTATCGAAGTACCGCCTAGAGGTTCGGTTGACCTGCCAGCAGAATCTCTACCTATGCGGCATTGCCGACGCGGATAGATCCGCCGTCTCGCAACTTTTGGACGAATGTGGTCTGCTGCCAGCTGAATCCCTGCCTCCAGTCTTGCGCCATTCGATGGCTTGCCCTGCCCTGCCTACGTGCGGTTTGGCTATAACTGAATCCGAAAGAATCTTGCCTGAGCTTGTCGGCACGCTCCAGAGTGAGCTTGCTTCGATTGGTCTTAAAGATGATGTGATTCGGTTCCGTACCAGCGGCTGTCCAAATGGCTGCTCTCGACCCTACACTGCTGAAATCGGAATTGTCGGGGCTAGCACGAACATGTACACAATCTACCTAGGAGCTTCACCAATGGGGAACAGGCTTGGGTTCGTTTTCGCACAAAATGTTAAGCGCGAAGATATTGTGCCGCGCCTGCGTCCCATTCTGTCGGCTTACAATTCCACTCGCTTCGAGTCAGAGTCTTTCGGCGACTTTTGCCACCGTACGATAGCTCTTCAATCGGTCGCGTAAGTGAACTGGTTCACGCGAACGCGTATGCGACGCGCAGGTCGAAGATTTACTACCGGACTAATCTGGTTCATAACCGAAACCACATTATCGGCATAGCTCTCATCTTCCGGGTTGTAAAGATGAAGCTTGGTTTCAATGTTGCAGTTGCGATACAAGGTGCTCTTGCCTAATTTAAAGGCAACCTCGTTGATGGCTGACCGCAGAGTAGGAAACAAATGTTCGCCGTTAGCCCAACCAAAAATGTTGTTGTTCTTATATGCTTTGCCACCACCGGACTCAATCACCGAAATGCTCGGTAGCAGACGCCAATCTAGATGGTTATCATCAGCAGCATGCACGAAGTCTTCTGCAAGATAGGAAACGGGGCAACGCAGGCGCGACAGGAATCGCTGTAAGCGGTCAGTGCGAGGGTCAGGGGAAGGTAGAGATGCTGTTACAACCGGAAGTTGTGGAGCATTGGTACTAGGCTTTGCTGTAACGACACGCTCGATCTTTGCTGTTACTGGAAGAGCAACTAAACCCACCGCTACTGCAACCTTCTTGGAAAGACCCGGCAGTCTCTTTGTAAGGCAGCTATAACCAATCTGCATAGGGTTAGTTTACCAAATTTATGCGGGTATAGGCCCGAGTCAATCCGGGTTTCAGGATTTGGCTGGTATTCGTCTACTGAAAAGCATAGGCGGAGCGATTTAGTTCCCTGCACAATGTAAGCGTGAATTTGATACGGTGAAGCGAATGGCTATCGATCTCGAGACGTTGCGTAAAGACGTGCAAGACTTCCTGGAAGCGTCGGAGATGCCGGTGATTTTTGGGCAACGCCAGAGCTACGACACCTCCACCGAAGTCTCCTGGGACGTGGAAAGGCATCCGGATTTTCGCGAGTTTGTCGCTGCGGGTAGAAAGGCCGGCGCGAAACTGATCGTGTTCTGCCAGCGTTCCTTCACGCTGGATCTGATCGACGAGGCTTTGGACCAGCTGGAAGATAGCCCGTTGACCCGGGAAGAAAAGCGCGGCTTCGAAGCGCGTCTTAAACGGTTGCAGGCTTATGAGGGCTTCACCAGTTCGCTGGAGCTTTCCTTTAGCATCGACGGTCAACTCTACGTCTTCGAGCAACACACCGAGTGGTATGAATCCATGAACCAGATTCTGGACGAGTTGGAAGGTGTGGCACAGGTTGAAGAAGAATCCGGTGAGAATGATTCTCTGGGTGGGTACTTCTCTCGCAATTAGATGATTGACGAAGTGGAAGCGCCGGTTTGGCAGAGACCTGCCGCGCGCTGGAATCGGCGGCCAACGGCTGCGGACGTGGTGAAGGAGTTGTCGCGGGAACTGGCCATTCCTCGCCTGGTTGCTTCGGTTTTAGCTGCTAGAGGCTTAACCGACTGTGTGTCGGCAAAAGAGTTCCTCACGCCACAGCTGGAGCAACTTCACGATCCACGGGCGATGCAGGATCTCAGCATTGCGGTCCTGCGCCTGCAAAGCGCAATCTGCGAACGTCAGCCAATCCTCATTTACGGCGACTACGACGTTGACGGTACCGCGTCCATCGTGATTCTTAAGAAAGCGATAGAGATCCTGGGCGGTGTGGCCGAGTTTCACATCCCACACCGGCTCAAAGACGGCCTCGGAATGCGAAGCGAGGTGGTGGAGCAAGC
>CALMAV010000113.1:0-800 GCA_937859895.1 uncultured Bryobacterales bacterium
GCAATGGCCAGAAGAACCAGCGTGAATGACGTGCGCGCGAGCGATTTGCTGTAGATATCGTCGAGCGTACGCACTTGATCGAGCGGGAGACTTCGATTGTACGACCAGACGGCTCGCTGCACATCCTCAATCAAGTTTTTCGAACCTGCTCGTTTGCTTCGTACGACGTACGCTACGGAGCGTACAGCAAGCGAGGGAACTCCCTCGAAATCGTCCATTAGCAGCGGATAATAGGCAATCTGTGCAGCTTTCTCCTGTACGCCGTCTTCTCGGAGATCTTGGACGACTCCGATTACCTCACGCCAGGCATCTTTGGGACTGGTATTAATTTGCTTCCCGATGGCGAGGCGCGGCTCGCCCCACAGCTCGCGAGCCAAATTCTCGGACAACATCGCAACAGGCCTACGTTCGTAGACTTCTGGCCAGCTAAAGTCCCGACCGGCAATCAGATGGCTGCCTATGCTAACCAGAAGGCCAGGCGAGATAAATTTCACGCGGCGCAGCGGTGGAACCGATTGGTAGGTCTTGTCGCGCGCGTAGACCTGATAAGACCCGTGCGCTCCATCGATCGGAACCGAACTCGCGATTCCAGCAGAGGTAACGCCTGGAATACTGCTGACCTTGTCCAAAATGCTCTGCTCCAATCGTATGACCGCGGTGTCATCTTTCACCTGCGTCTGGGGGATCGCGATTTGCATCGTCAGGGCGTCTTTCGGATTGAAGCCCGGATCGACGCCGCGCCACATCTGAAAGGTCCGAATCATCAATCCTGAGCCGACAAGCAGTATGAGCGCGAGCGC
>CALMAV010000113.1:810-2019 GCA_937859895.1 uncultured Bryobacterales bacterium
AGCGCAATTTGGGCTACTACCAGCGCGCTATTGGCCCTGTACTGCCGCCTGCCAGGCGAAGATGCCCTGCCGCTGCGACCCAATGCAGGTGCGATTCCAGGACTGACACATTTGAACACCGGAATCAAACCAAATATGACCCCGGTGATCAGCGCGATAGTGAACGTGAACAGAATTACTGCGGGATCAATTTTGATTGCATTCAAACGCGGAAGATTTGCTGGGGCGATCGCCACAAGTAATCGAACCGCGCCAAAAGCGAAGCCCAAACCGAGTGCGCCACCCATAAGCCCGAGCATGATGCTTTCCGTTAGCAACTGACGGGCGATATCGCTCCAATGTGCACCCAGGGCTGCACGGATAGCTAGTTCATGTTCCCGTCCTTCGGCGCGAACCAGTAATAGGTTCGCAACATTGGCGCACGCAATTAGCAGCACGAAGCCAAGTGTCCCCATCAGTATCCACAATGTTTTGCCGATATCGCCCACAATGAGTTGCTTAAGCGAGCGCAGCTTCGGGGCGAGCCGCGTCTCCTCGAATATCTTCACAGTGGTTCCGGGCGCAGGTGGAAAGCTGTGCAGTGCGATAGGAATCATCCGGGCAATGTCAGCGCTCGCCTGGTTGACGGTCACGCCGGGTTTGAGTCGGGCAATGCCTGGGAAAGAAAACTGCCCCAGGACAGCTTTATTGCGATCTAACTGCAGAGGAAGCAGAAATGCCGGACTCTGATCGAGGAACTGAAAGTGCGCCGGCATGACACCGATCACTTGAATCGAAAGCCCGTCAACAACAATGCGGCGGCCGACTACCGATCGATCGCCGCCAAATCGCTTCTGCCACCAGCCATGCGTTAGAAGCATCGTTAGCGGGCTGCCTGGCGCAACATCTTTCTGCGAAAACCAGTGACCCAGTTCCGGTTCTACGCCCAGCATCGGCAAAATTTCGGCAGTCACGTCCAGAGTCTGCACTTGTTCCGGCTCAGCAAGTCCCGTGACGCTGTGCGAGTCAGAAGTGTAGAGCCCTAAGCTTTGGAAGGATCGTCCTTGCTCGCGATAAGTGAAATATAGAAACGGTGCCGGCCTGACGTCGGGGAAATTGACACCAGGAGCCGTGTGATTTAAATCAATCAGCTCATCCGAGTTTCGGTAAGGCAGCGGCTTTAGAAGAATTCCGTTGATGACGCCGAAGATGGCGCTATTTGCTCCAATG
>CALMAV010000113.1:2029-4427 GCA_937859895.1 uncultured Bryobacterales bacterium
ACCGCACTTGTTCCCGGACCGACATGGAATTGCCGAGATTTAGCCGTACGGCGCGGCGAGCCTCATCTGGAGACATGCCGCTTGCCTCCAAGTCTTCCGCCGCCTGTCGCAGGTAAGCGTCGACCTCCTCAGCGATCTCCCGATCGGCGGCCCGGCGGTTTGCCAGGGTGCGCAGACCGCGAGATAATTGACGCCAGAAAGACATCCTCTAAGCCTCCGCTTTCAGTAACCGCGAGATCGCCGACACCCGGCGAGACCAGTCAGCCGTCTCCTGCTCGAGCTGCTTCTTGCCCGCTCGGGTTAGTTTGTAAACTTTGGCCCGGCGCGAGTTCTCTGTTATTTGCCATTCAGAATCGAGCAATCCGGCCCGCTCCAGGCGCTGTAATGCGGTCAGCAGGGAACCCGGATTAATTTTGAATACTTCCTGCGAGATCTGCTCAATCCGCCGTGCGATACCAAAACCGTGCATTGGTTCGAGACTGAGAGTCTTAAGGATCAGCATGTCCAGGGTGCCTTGGATCACGTCGGTGCTTACCTCATTCACAGCTTCTCCAAAATAGGCTAATTCATTATGATTGTCAAGATGTGATAATCAGAGTGACGCTGACCATGACGCTTTCAAGACGGAGTCACCTGCGATTGCTAGCGGCACTGCCCTTCGCGGCGACTGCCAGCCCGGTGCCAGGTGCTTCTAATGGTGAAGCGTTTGTGGGTACATGGTCCGGGATCTCCTCAGACGCTACCGGAGATCCGAACCGCTTGGAAAAAGCCGTTCGGGTGAAGCTTGTCATTAGCGCGAAAGGAGAGGTGACCGTTTGGCTAATCGATTCGGGTCTCCTCCGTGCCCAGGCGACGAGGGTCGAGTTGGAAGCGCCGTCGATCAATTTCGAATTCCTGGGTGTGGCCGTACACGGTACGCTCGTCGGGCCCGACCTCATCGAAGTGACTGGAGTTGGGGGAGGCAAGCGCGATGCGGTACGGTTCATGCGCGGCGATCTTTATCCTGTCAACCTCACGAAATTGCCTGCGGGTCCGATGACGGGCAAACGGTTGCGGTCGCTCCTGCTGCTTTCCGAAGCTCCGGGGATTGGCGTTGGTTGGGCGTTCAAACACGGCGATCATACCGTGATGGTGGACGGTATTCGCATGCTCGGGGCTACGGAGCCGGTGAAGAAGACGGATGCCTGGCACATTGGATCGTGCACGAAGTCGATGACGGCTACCCTCTTTGCGAGGCTGATAGAAGCCGGCCAATTGCAGTGGACAGCGACCGTTGCTGATTCGTTGGGGAGCGCCATTCCGACAATGCGCACAGAATACCGGCAAGCCAGCCTTATCGATCTACTCAGCCACCACGCCGGGCTGCCTCGGGAGGCACCGCACGATGACATGCACTTCACCTTCGGCTTTGCGAACGACCTTCGCGCCGAACGCCTGGCTTATGCACGGCGAGCTTTGGAACAGCCGCCTGTGGTCGCACCGCGCACGAGTATGAGCTACAGCAACGCCGGCTACGACGTGTTGGGAGCAGTTATTGAACAGTCCCTGCATGCGCCGTGGGAGACCCTGATCCGCGAGCGTGTGTTTAAACCTCTCACCATGCACAGCGCGGGTTTCGGTCCTCCGGTTGGCTCGCGCAGCAATGGAGCGCCCGTTGGACATGCGCGAGCGTCCGACGGTAAGCTACATGCGTGGACGGAACCGGAAGAGGCAGAGTTGCCTGCCGTTTTTGCGCCATCAGGTTTGGTCCACGTTGCGTTGGACGACCTGCTCAAGTATCTAGAAGCTCATCGCGACCGACCCACCCATTTCCTTAGTCGGTCAAGCTGGCACAAGCTCCATACGCCGCCTTTCCATGATAGCTACGCGCTGGGCTGGGGCGTCGACGAGGACGGAAGCCTGTCTCACACCGGATCCAACGGCCTGTGGATGATGAATGTTCTTGTGGACAAGCCGAGTGGGATGGTGTTTGCCGGAGCGCTGAATGCCAGTACTCCGGAGGCGATCTCTGTTCTTGATCAGGCTGGCGATGCCGCCCTGCTATGTAGGAACTATTCGCAGCGATAGGTTGAAGGCTGACGAATCGACGACGTTATCTTGACGGCGAGCGTACCGCAACATTCTGGTACCCAGCAAAGGGCGGAAAGCTTCATAGATCCGCGGGTAGTTGCCCGGTCTAGGAACCTCAGGCAGCTTACCCCTCCTTTAAGTCAGCAGCTGCGGTCAGCGGATCAAAGGCGCGCGCTAGATTAAAAGCCGACATTTTCGTGACCAATCAAGCACGAAACTGCTGAGTTCTAAGCCAGTTTGAGATAGCGCTGTTTGCGAGCGCGTTTGTCGAGCAGCCTCGAGCTTTCGCAGCAGACTTCAGAGTGGTGCCTTCAGCAACGCTCACCAT
>CALMAV010000114.1 GCA_937859895.1 uncultured Bryobacterales bacterium
CGCTCAAAGTGCTCGGTTGCGCGCATCAGCGACAGCTCGCCGCGCTCCGCGTAGCCTCGAATGCCTTCAAAAACCCCAGTGCCGTAGTTCAACGCATGAGTCAGGATGTTGACGTTGGCGTCCGCCAGACGGACGAAGCGCCCCCCAAACCAAACAATCGTATTCGGATCAGGGACTTCAGTCTTCATGGAATCGGCTCTAGCTCCATTGTAGCTGAAAGTGGCACCACTTCGAGGTGGTGCAGGTTTTACACGGGCGGCAAAAGGTCCAGTACCCGGTTGATCTCCTCCGGCAAGATGTAGAAGTGCGGCGACATGCGAACCCAACCCTGCCGCGGAGCTGCTGTAATTCCGTGACGCTTCAGAGTGCTGACAAGCACGTGATTGCTGATCTCCGGATGCCGGAAGCTGACAATGCCTGAGCCCGTTTCGGGGGTTCGCGGAAGCATCAGTTCGTAGCCGCGGGAGCGAACACCATCTTCAATCTGGCCTGCCAAGCCGTCAATAACTGGCGCAATCCGGTCGATTCCAACCTCAAGAAGTAACTCCAAGGCGGCACGGTGGCCGAAGCATCCGACTGTGTTCAGCGTTCCGCATTCGTATCGACCAGCATCCTGACGGAGCGTCATATCACGCGAGCTGTAGTCGTTGTAGCCAGCCGGGTTGGTCCAGCCAAACTCAACGGGTTCGATGCGATCGAGCCACTCGCTTCGCACATAAAGGACTCCGTTGCCCTCCGGCCCGAGCATCCACTTATGTCCGTCAGCCGCCAGCGCATCAATGTGCGCACTGTTCACGTCGATCGGAAAGGCTCCCATGCCCTGAATCGCATCCACAAAGAAGAAGCACCCAGCGTCGCGGCAAAGCTGGCCGATCCGTTCGAGATCGACCCGGTAGCCGCTTAAGTAGTTGACGTAGCTGATGGCGAGCAGCCGCGCGCCACGGACCGCCTCGGCAATAGATTCAAGCGGATCATAGATAGAGAGCCACTCCACATGAACACCTCGCGCTTCGAGTCGCTGCCACGGGTAGAAGTTAGCCGGAAATTCCTCTTTGAAAGCAATTACCCGGTCCCCGGGCTTCCAATTCAGCCCGAGCGCCACCGTTGCGATCCCCTCTGAGGTGTTCTTTACGATGGCAATTTCGCCTGGGGTTGCGCCAATCAACCGTGCCGTTGCGGATCGAAGCCCGGCATAGCACTCCATCCAGGTGTCATAGTGGAGCGAGCCAAATCGGCACGCCTGATCGGCCAGCTTTGTTATGGCATCCGCGGCTCTGCGGCAGAGTGGAGTAACGGCGGCGTGATTGAGATAAACCAGGTTCTCGGTCACCGGAAATTCATGCCGGTACTGCTCGGCGAGCTGCGAAGAGTGCATTCTGACCTCTTCTTCAACGTTTTGGAAACCCATTGCAACGAGGATACGTTAGAGACTTATAGCTCCTGTTTTCGTGCCGGTGGGGAGGGTGCGTGATTGCCCTCTCCACCAGGCGCGGATCATCCTATACTTGTTCTTAGATCCTTCAGTCGTCAAGGAGTTCTGATGCGGCGTTTCTCCCCAGCCCAGTCCTTTATTAGCCTGACCCTTGCTTTTCTCCTTTCTGTTCCGCCGGCAGCGGTGGCGCAGGACGATACCAAGCAGGACTCCGGCAAACCTGAAAGCAATAAGAAGAAGTCCAAAGACCCGGATGCGATTGGGGACCGCAACGTTAGTGGCAAGGTGAACTTCTACTCGCTGGAGAAAGAGATTGCGCTTGGCAAGCAGCTGGCGCAGCAGGTAGAGCGGCAATCGAAGGTTATCAATGACCCCGTGGTGGCCGAATACGTAAATCGTGTTGGCCAGAACCTGGTGCGAAATTCGGACGCTAAGGTCCCTTTCACCATCAAAGTGATTGAAGATCCCTCAGTGAACGCCTTTGCGCTGCCCGGCGGGTTTTTCTTTGTGCAGTCAGGTCTGATTTTGAAGGCTGATACTGAGGCTGAGCTGGCGGGCGTGATGGCGCATGAGATTGCGCACGTGGCAGCACGACACGCTACACGCCAGGCAACACGCGGCGAAATCGCTCAACTCGCTACCATCCCATTGATTTTTATGGGCGGCGCGGCGGCCTATGGAATTTATCAGGCTTCCGGCTTGCTAGTGCCGCT
>CALMAV010000115.1 GCA_937859895.1 uncultured Bryobacterales bacterium
ACGACTTAAAGGCGACGTGCACGATGGCCATGCGGTTGTTCTTGCCTTTGCAGTTACGGCGGCTGTTGTCGTTGTAGCGGCAGTTGCGGTTGTTGTTGTCGCTGCAGTTGCAGCTGTTGTTGCAGTTGCGGTTGTTCTTGCTGTTGTTTTGCTCTTGCCGTTGTTTGTTCTTGTTCTGGCGAAGCCAGAACCGCGTCATGTGGAACACATGAGGTATCGCGCATTAGTCGCTAGTAACCGTTTACGCTACCCTGCTGTTTATTGTAAGCTGAAGCCCATGGCCAAGGCTAATCCAAAGAGCATCCAAGAACTCGAAGCACAGAAAAAAGCTATTAAAGAAGCGGCGGCAGCGGAAGTTGCCGCCATCCGTAAGGCCACAGCGGAGAAGGTCGCAGCCCTCAAGGGCAGCGAACGACGGCTGCGAGCTCTAGACATCCGGGAACAGAAGAAACGTGAGAACCACGCCAAGATCCTCGTCGGCGTGGCCATGATCCATCAGTGCCAAACGTCAGATGCCTCATCTGCGAAGTTCAAAGGCTTGCTCGAAGATTTCTACTCCGACTCACCTGAACGACTCAAGGCGGCGGTCTATGGGCTCTCACTTATTGTCAAGAAACCGAGTAGCGATCAGGAGCAGGACTGAGCTATAGAGAAGGATAACCGAGCGCGGAAAGATTGATCCCTTTTGCGTACATGGCCTTGATGTTAGGAGGCAAAAGAATGATTTTATTTTCTGCGGATGCTTCCCCAATAGCTAGTTCGCTGACGTTCAAAAGTAACGGCCAAAAATACTGTCCCTCTACTTGGAGAAGGATGGCCCCTAGCGTTTGATAATGGCGCTTATCCATGTCTTTCCAGTCAGTCGCGTAGTTCTCCTGCCAGACCAGTTTAAGGGCGTCAAACGTGCCATCTGCTATCTGTTTTTGCGTTTCCATAGGAAGCGCTTGGATCTGTTTCAATGTTGCGGGAATTAGGTAGCGCTGGATTCCCATACGCCTTAAAACTTCTAGCGACACCGCCGTCGCAAACGTCTCAATCAAGCTGTTGTCGACGCGTACGCCCATTTTCACATGCGCCAGTTCATGTGAGAGCTGATATACGAACCGCTGTAAATAGAGTTGATCTAAAACTGTCACTGCAATTCTTAACGTATTTGCCTGTGTCGTAGTAGGCTCCCCAGGGAGCTTTCCACCAAACAAGGTAATTGGGCCATCGTGGTGAATGGCCTTTTCAAATTCTGGTAAATTGCCGAAAATCAGAATTCCATCAGCTGGGTAGTCTTTCGGGCGTCCGGGGATTAAGGCGTCAACCTGAGCTGCAACAACATTCGCAGTCTGTTGAATTTGAAGAAGATCAGAGGGCTTGCCACAGCTTGGATCCACTTTGACAACCGTGGGGAGATAATTTGCTTGTGCGGTCGGGGGCAGCTGGGCAACTATCACGGGCATTCAAACTACTCCTTTTAAATCGTCCTCGGCTGAAAACTAAGCTATGGAAAAGACGGCGATGGTGCCGCCTTGGAAAACGCCCAAAAGCGTTTCCCACTTTCCGCACAGCTCCGGCGACGGGATCAGTATCCCAAGCTCACCCCTGCTTTGCGACGAGTCGGATGTCGAGGCTCATGCCGACAGCCTCGGCGTACCGGATGAGAGTCCGCATGTTGACGTTCTCGGGCCGTCGTTCGGTGCGGCTGAGCTGAGGGGTACTGGTGCCGATCTTCTTGGCGAGTTCGGCCTGGGTGAGTCCCTGCCGCTTCCTCTGATCGGCAAGCTGGAGCCCAATGCCGAGAACCTTAGTTTCTTCCTCGAAAGCCTGGCGGACGGTTGGATCGGCGAGCTGCTGGTCGAGATAGCTGTCCCATGCGTTTTTCATCTGCGCTTGTTCTCCTTTGCCGGTGTTCGTGATGCGGTCTTCCGTCCGGTTCTCGCCGCCAACCTGGACTCATGGCTGGCCATTCTGGTGCGTCCGATCTTCTTGTCCGATTCCTCAACGGCTGCGGTGGCCTTGGTGAAGCCATGTAGGAGAATGGCAGTGCGGTCCTCGTCGAAGAAGTACAGGACGCGATACCGGGTCTTGCCAACCCGAAGCCTGGCCTCGCGGAGTTTGCCCTCGATTTGGGAGGTGTAGGGATAGTCGAGCGTCGGCCCTCCCGTCCTGAGCAGCTCGATTCGGGCAAGCACCTTGCCTCGGACATCCTGGGGCACGGTGTCAAGCCACGACCGTACCGGTAACGAGCCGTCGTCGCCGGTGTAGAAGTCGATCTTCCAAACTTCCGGCACGGGCAACCTCATACTCTCAATTTATCATATTTGATAAATTGAGCCGCCTGACACCCCACTTCCTTGCGGGTTCTGCGTCCCT
>CALMAV010000116.1 GCA_937859895.1 uncultured Bryobacterales bacterium
CCGTAGTCCAGAGCTTGCGCCAGCTTATTAGCCGAAGCTTGGCCGGCAGGCAGGTAGACACGAGCAGCCATATTGCCGCGTGCCGCATAGGCAGCCAGGGCAGCAGCAGTATTTCCCGTAGACGCGCAAGCAACCGTACGAGAGCCAACATGCCTTGCCTCCGTCATGCCGGCAGTCATGCCCAGGTCTTTGAAGGAGCCGGTCGGGTTCCATCCGAGGTGCTTGAACTGAAGGTGACGCAGACCCGCCCAAGTCGCCGAGCGTATAGCCCGAACGAGCGGGATATTGCCTTCGCCTAACGTGACCGCCTCTTCCGGGTAGGGTGGAAGTATTTCGCGAAATCGCCAGACGCCGCTGCTATCTTCGGCCCGCCACGAGAGGCGGCGTTGCAGCCAAACATTTTTTAGCTGATCCGGTTCGGCCGGTAACGCGCCGATAACAACTTCCAGCAAGTCACCGCATCGGGGACAGGCTAGAGCCCGGTCGTGCAGATCTAAAGTTGCCTCGCAATCGCGAGCGCTGCATCGCAGGTGAAACATCAGGCACTAACAAAGGACGAAACGGAGTACATCGAAACTAATTTTCTTTACGGTAACATCTGGCGCAGTCACTCTTTTTGGAGACGGGTACGGGATACTGACAGTGTTCCGCCTGTCTCATGGAGATTAACTCGAAGTCCGCAAATAGCCTGAAAGTAGTGGTCGCTACCACTGTGGCTCTCTCTTTTATCAGCTACTGGCGAGGCGCAGCAATCGTCCTAAGTGATTTGGCTTCGTCCATGTTTTATGCCGGTGGTATTGCTGAGCAGGCAATTGGCAAATCGGCTGCCTGGTATGTGCTGGGCGTAATGATTTTCAGCTTTGCGGTCCGGTCTGTGTACATGGAGAGCTGCGGGATGTTCGTCCGCGGCGGTGTGTACGTGGTAGTGCGCGACAGCATGGGCCCGATCATGGCGCGGTTATCGGTCTCGGCGCTGGTGTTTGATTACATCCTGACCGGACCTATCAGCGCAGTGAGCGCAGGGCAGTACCTCGGTCGCCTGATTACCGAACTACTTGGCTATGTGCACATCAGCTTCTCGATGAGCCCAAACCTCTTCGCAGCTCTCTTCAGTGTGGTGGTAACGGTATTCTTCTGGCGCAGCAACCTCAGGGGAATTGAGGAATCAAGCAGCGCCGCTCTTCGGATCATGCAGATCACGACTGTAATGGTCGCCATACTTCTGATCTGGTGTCCATTGACTATCCTTCTGCACGGCAGATGGACATTGCCGCCCTCTCCGATACCAAGTCACGTCATTCTTACGAAAGATTCCTTAGGCTGGTTCAAAGGGACAAGTTGGCCGACGATCCCTATCATGGTGGTGATCATTGCCTTCGGCCACTCACTGCTCTCCATGAGCGGCTTCGAAACGCTGGCTCAAGTGTATCGCGAGATTGCCTCACCGAAGTTGAAGAACCTGAAGATTGCCGGCAACATTGTCTGTTACTACGCCATCGTCTCAACCGGTGTCATCACGCTCTTCGCGGTAATGATTATCCCGGATGCAGAACGTAAGCAGTATGTAGACAACCTGATTGGCGGTCTTGCGATGAACCTGGCCGGACCGGAACTGCTGCGTTTGAGCTTTCATATTTTTGTCGTAATCGTTGGCGTTTTGATCCTCTCCGGTGCCGTAAATACGTCGATGATCGGCGCTAACGGAGTGCTGAACCGCGTGGCCGAAGATGGCGTGCTGCTGAATTGGTTCCGAAAGCTAGACCCGAAGTATGGAACCACTTCTCACATCATCCACATGATCACGGTGCTGCAGCTCATCACCATCCTTCTGAGCGGCGGCAATCTGTACCTGCTGGGTGAAGCATACGCATTCGGAGTAGTTTGGAGCTTCGCCTTCAAAGCGCTGGGCGTGCTGGTGCTGCGGTTCCAGCGGACCGATCAGGAGTACAAAGTTCCCTTCAACATTCATGTCGGTAACGTGGAGCTACCGATTGGCCTGACCGCAACTACGCTCATTCTGCTAATAACAGCTATCGTTAACCTGTTCTCAAAGCAGTACGCGACGATCTATGGCATTGCGTTCACGGTTGCGTTTTTTTTGTTGTTCACGATTTCAGAAAACATCAACACGCGCCAGCATATCTCTAAGCATGACTCTCACCTCGAAGAGTTCAACCTGGCACAACAACCGCGAATGGAAGCGGCCGCTCTTCACGCCCGTGCAGGTTGTGTGCTGGTAGCGGTTCGTCATACGACTAATCTGCAGCACCTTCGCCGGACTTTGCAGAAAACGGATTTGCGGCGGCATGACATCGTCGTGATGACTGTGCGGTTGATTGTGCCTGATAGCGAGTACTTGTTAAGCGGCGAACAGGTCTTCGGGTCTGACGAGAGAGAACTTTTTACTGCCGTAGTGAACCAGGCTGAGAAGGAAGGAAAGACGGTGGAGCTGCTGGTAGTGCCGGCGCTGGATCCGTTTACGGCCGTGGTGGAAACGGCGAGCAACCTGAAAGTCTCACGATTGGTGACGGGCGTTTCCGTCCGCATGAGCTCGGAGGAGTTGGCGCGCAGAATAGGTCTGGCTTGGGAGAAACTTGCCGAGCCTCGGCATCCATTCTCGCTGGAGATTATTACGCCTGATCGTCCGTCGACGTTTGTAAACTTAGGGCCGCATCCGCCTCGGCTCTGGCCTGAGGATGTAGACAAGTTGCACGATCTCTGGTTACGCCTGAGTGCGGACGATGCATTAGGTTCGAAGCTGCATCATCGGGATATTGTAGGGCTGGCGTTGCGCCGGCTCGACAATGAGCTCAGCGGCCAGGATCGGCAGGCTGTTCTTTCCCAATTAGATAATGAACTCCGCGAGCACTCCCGCCTCTCGTAAGCTATCGGAGAAAACTCAGCCCTCTGTAAGGAAGCTTTCGCCTTCGGCTGTGTTTCGAAAATCAACTTCGGCCGCTTGCAAAATGTTTACTGACTCATCATGGGTCTCTGCAACATAGAGCAGGATGTCGGCAATTGCATCGGTAGCGCTGGAGTAATTGTCACTGGTACGGCTTCGATAGAGCTTGATGATCTGCTCGCCTCGTCGCTTACGTTCTCGAAGGGTTGCCATCAATGGAAGAGGGAATGGCAGAGCTGCCATCTCGATGATACTGCACTTTGAAATTATCCAGTTGTCCACTAGGGCTGGGAGTAGTCACAGGTAACTGGTGGAGATGTGGAGTGTCGGACTACCGTGGGCAGATACTTTCAATCTCGACTGATGCGTTCGACCGCGCCTTTAGCAGCCTTGGCAATAGCTCTCGCAGGGCTTGACGCTTCAAGGCTGCTGGCTCAAACGGCATCGCTTACAGAAGTGTTTCACGATGACAACTTTCAGCTGACTGGGGTTAGCGTTTCTAAGAGCGGACGTCTGTTTGTTAACTATCCGCGCTGGTCGGATAAGTATCTCAACGCGGTTGTCGAAGTGATGCAGGATGGTTCCACGAAGCCATATCCTGATGGGGAGTGGAATCAGTGGGATTCCAAACCGGAGACGGCGGCCACACATTTTGTCTGCGTACAGAGCGTGGTGGCGGATGGCAATTCACTTTGGGTAGTAGACCCGGCTGCGCCTCTACTGGCGACTGTGGTGCCTAACGGTCCCAAGCTGGTGCAAATTGACCTAGCGACGAACAAGGTGGTCCGGGTATTATCGTTCGGTTCGGATGTAATTAAGCCGGGAAGTTATTTGAACGATGTGCGGTTCGACACCAACCGGCACACAGCATACATGACCGATAGCGGACGGGGCGGCATTGTAGTGGTAGATCTGCGAAGCGGGAAAGCACATCGCGCACTGGATGGCATCTCACAAGTGAAAGTGGAGCCCGGCGTTCAGATTGTCATTAACGGTAAGCCTGTGATCGGGCCTGATGGCAAGCCACCACAATTCAACTCTGACGGCATAGCGCTGTCCCCAAATGGCGAGTATCTCTACTTTCAGGCGGTGACGGCCAGGCATCTGTATCGGGTAAAAACCGCCCTGCTGCGCGATCAGCCCGCGCAGGCGGCAGGAGCGGTGGAGACGGTGGCAACAACCTTCCCAGTCGATGGGCTGTGGATGAACAATGGAGGACAGCTTTACTTGAGTGATTTGCAGGACAACGCAGTGCAGCGCCTTGACACAAACGGAAAGATAACACTGATTGCGAAAGATGCGCGCCTGCAGTGGCCAGATACGTTCAGCCAAGGGCCGGACGGTGCGATGTACATTACTGCTTCACACATCCATGAGTCACCGCGTTACAACAGGGGGCTCAGCACTCGCAAGCTGCCATATCAGGTGTTCCGTTTCCAACCGTAAGCGAGGCGCTACGCCGATTGCAACTGAACCTTCTTACCCGCTAACGAAAGGTTCTCGCGCACGAAGGTTTCGTCCCATAAGTTGGAGTTAATAGCGGAAATGCGCGGGTTCTGCAGCACCCACAGATAGGCTTTCATAGGCGGCTTCATGTCGCCGGGAATAATTTTGTTGATCTTGTCAATGCGCCACTGCGGAATGGGCTGCAACGGCTTGTGGTGAGTGGCTACAGCATGCGCAGTCTTCATCGCAATAACACCGACGTCATTGTTGGTTGCTTCAACTATGGCCTGGTCCAGGTAGCCGGCGTTGATGACGTTATAGGCAACCATCACGGCATCATAGTGACGCAATTCGTTGGCTTTACGCACAATGGCAGCCGGATCGTTATGCGACGTAACACCGAGATAACGTGCCTTACCCGCTTTGCGAATGGATTGGAAGGTCTCGTAAATATGAGGGTTGTCCAATTCGTCGGCGGTGGCAGCGCCGTGGGGGCACATAAGCAGATCGAAATGATCCGTTCCTACGCGCGATAGGCTGCCGTTGATTGAATCTTCAATGCACTGCCGGAACCTCTGGCTGCCTTCTACCAAATGCGCGTAGTCGGGCCTCATCACAGTGCTCAGGACGCTGCCCGGGAATTGACCCTGCTGGCCCGGAAAGTAAGTGATATAGTAACCCGGTTTTTCGGCGAGGCTTGTCTGCCTGACCTCAGTGACACGCTTCATGATGGCTACTTGCTTATCGCCAGGTAGGCCCTTGAAAACCTCGTCGTACATCTGGTTCCGTAAGCGGCCGAATTGGCTCACCTTAGTTTGAAGGAACACCTTGTCGCGCTTGGCTGAACCACCGAGAAACTTACCGTACGCAATTTCGCAGTCGCCATTACCGTACGCCGGCGCCATGTCGAGGTAATTCAGGCCCATCTCAAGAGCCAGATCCAGGTGCTTGTAGTTATCAGAACCAATTGGATCCCCACCTGAGATGACTTCTGAAATCATCAAGTTGGTGCGCCCCAGGCGCCGATAAGCCATACCGCTCTGGCGATTGCGCCACTCGGCATTGGGTGTTGGCTCAGTGCTCAGTTTGCTTGCGCCGGCTGGAGTTGCGCTGCTGTTTTGTGCAAGTCCGGCTGTATCCCCAACTAGTCCAAGAGCGGTTGTGGCTAATAGCGAAGTGTGCAGGAAGTCACGGCGGGAGTCTGACGACAAAGGAGGCCCTCAACTTTCCCTTAGATGTTATCAGTCCGATGCCGGGAGCTTGAGCCTGTAAAAGGCTACCGGAAGGCGAAAGAAGGCTTCAGTTCGCACCGAAAAAGCCGAGTCCGGTCGGGGTTCAGTTCCTGCCTGCACGTAGCCCAGGAAAGCAGCAGGCTTGGCCCTAAAGGAAAGATGATATTGGTGCTACCCAATTCGGCCTCAATGCTTGGGCCCTCAGCAGTGGCAGGAAGTGTAAACTGCATTGTCGAGCCGAAAGTTGCCGGAAAAGATTGCCGAACAAGATCACTCTCCATCGTGCGACTTACTTCCGATTCAACGAGGAAGGTAACGGTATCGGACCAGTTACGGATTTTAATGTGTAAGTAACCGCCGGGACTCGCGATATTACTTTCCTCCACCTGAGTAAAGACACAGGGACCGGAAATGCAGGAGCTGCGAACGTTAGTGAACTGATTGCCATTACCGGCATCATACGTGACTGACTGTATGCTTGCCCGCCACTTTCCATCAGGTGAACAAACGGGAGCCCCAGCGCAGGGAACGTTTCCTCGGTTCTGGACTTCGAAGGATCTTACTATGCTGCCGATAGTAAGCGTGCTGGTGGCTTTTACGGTGTATCTAATTCTTAGGTTTGTGATGTTGAGAACGGGACCATCATACGGCTGACTGCCAGTAACAGGTCTGGTTGTTGCAAGCCGTACGATAAATAGTTGGTTCAAGTTAACGGGCGATAGGACCGCAGTTTTGTACTCAGGGTGGGACACAGTAAGAACGAGTGCTTCCTCCGGCCGATTAGGCAGCGGCCCAAGTTGAAAGTAGCCGGACGTATTAGACCGCGTGGCTACCCGCCGTTTGCCGAAGCTCGAACTGATCTCCGCATCGAGGATCGGGACCTGTTTCTGGGGGTCCGGGTCTTCGACCAGCACAACCCCGGTCAGAACCAAACTAGGCCGGATCGTTGAAAGGTACCTGTAAAGCGCGCCTAATCCAATAGCAAGCAGCGCAAGGATCAGAATCAGGATAGAACGCCTTACTACTTGATTCAACGATGTAGATCCTGCCTCTCCCAATTAGAATGGCAGAGGCCCGGAGTAACAGATCCAGGCCTTTAACAGAGTGATAACTAGGGGAGCATCAAGCCGCCAGTTACGTCGAAGATGCCACCGTTGATAAACCGGGCATCGTTTGAGGCAAGGAAGACATACATAGGCGCCAGCTCAGCCGGCTGGGCCGGACGCTCCATGGGATTGGTTTTGCCGAACTCCTTCACTTTATCTTCCGGCATAGTTGCGGGAATCAGAGGAGTCCAAACAGGTCCGGGCGCTACGGCGTTTACGCGAATGCCTTGCTTGATGGCAAGTTGCGCCAGTGCCTTTGTGAAGGTTACGATGGCACCTTTGGTACTGGCGTACGCCAGCAAGCTAGGCGTCGGTTTATAAGCTTGGACCGAAGTGGTGTTGAGAATGATCCCGCCTTCTTTCATCTGGGCCAAGGCGGCCCGGCTGAGGTAGAACATGGCGCTGATATTAGTGCGAAATGTTTTATCCCACTCCTCCGGAGTAAGCTCTTCGATGCTGTCGTGGGACATCTGAAAAGCTGCATTATTAACCAGGATGTCAATCGCTCCAAACTCCTGGACAGTTCGGTCTACCAATGCCTGGCAGTGGGCAACTTCTTCGATGGATCCACCAACAGTAACGGCCTTACGGCCAGCATCACGGACCAGTTGCGCACTCTGTTCAGCATCTTCATCCTCATCAAGGTAGGAGATCAAAACATCGGCACCTTCACGTGCAAAAGCTAAAGCGATGGCGCGTCCGATTCCGCTATCGCCACCTGTAATCAGCGCCTTCTTGCCTTTCAGGCGACCGAAACCCTGATAAGACTCCTCGCCATGGTCCGGCTGTGTACCCATTTCGCCCGTGGTACCAGGCTCTGTGCTTTGCTTAGGCTCCGGAAATGTCGGCTTCGGTCCTTGCTTTCTGGGATCGGTAGTTGTTTCTACAGGAATCTATTGTTCCTCTATTTAAAGGGACAACAACAGTCCTAGTTAGTTACCACTGCTGTCAACGACTGTAAATACTGCTTACATACCTGCTTTAACAAATACCCGATCAGCGGCAGCAACAGAGGCGTCTTTCTCAAGAATGCGAACCTTTACCGGTTGTAACTCAGATTTTTTTTGTGGCGCAACTTCAAAAGTGAGTATGTATTGGTTCTCTAATTGTTCTTGAATTTCCTTAAAGTAGGGTGCAAACGAAACGGGCGCGCCAAAACCC
>CALMAV010000117.1 GCA_937859895.1 uncultured Bryobacterales bacterium
TCTGCACTCCGAGGGCAGTGCAGGATACCGGATGGCCCGGGTTGTTTGTATTAACCGCCGGTTCAGAGAAGGAAGACTTCTCAAGCCTGTTCTATTCGCGACGGCTGCCTGAGTTGCTTAGGCTGCTCCGTCAGGAGTTCGATACGGTGATTATCGATAGCCCGCCGCTGCTGCAGATTCCGGATGGCCGGTTGCTTGGGCGCTTTGCCGACGGCATGATTCTGATCATGCGAGCCGGTAAAACAGCCCGGGAGAGCGCTATCCTGGCCCGTCAGCGATTAGCCGATGATGGCAGCCCGGTGCTGGGGACCATTCTGAACAGCTGGGAACCTTCGAAAGTTCGCCGCTATGCCTATGCCGGCAGTAAGTAGCACCGGCGAGGCAGTGCCCAGTCGAGCTTCCTCCCTCCGTTATGACTTTCTCTGGACTCTGATGGGGAACGGCATTTTTGCCGCTTCTCAGTGGATTGTAATCGTGATGCTGGCAAAATTAAGCCAGCCGGAACTGGTAGGAAAGTACTCCTTTGCTTTAGCCGTCGGCACTCCGCTCATCACGTTTGCCTCGTTTCAGTTGCGCGCTGTCCAGGTCACTGATGTGCGAGGCGAGCACCAGTTTTCTGACTATCTCGGGTTCCGCCTGCTCAGCATGGGCGGCGCGACGATCGCGCTAACTGTGTTGTGCCTGGCCATGCGCTACCAGCCTTCGATGACAGCGCTGATTGAAGCACTGGGGTTGGGGTTGGCTGTCGAATCGGTCAGCGATGTGTACTACGGCCGCATGCAGGCGCATAGTCGCATGGACAGTATTGCCAAGTCCATGATTGTCCGCGGCGTGCTGTCCAGCCTGGCAATGGTGGCCGTGGTGGTAGCCACAGGAAATCTGCTGTTGGGAGTTTTGGCTTTGGTGGCTGCCCGGATGGGTGTTCTGTTGCTGTTTGACGGTAATCTGAAGCAGACAATTGCGCCCGTACCGGTTCGGCCGTGCGATCTAGCGGCGCGCCCGCGTCTTCAGTGGCCGAATCAGAAAACCTTATTTTTGACGACGTTACCGATTGGGTTCGTGTCTGTGCTGGTAGCACTGAACACCAGCATCCCGCGCTACTTCATCGAGTGGGCGGCCGGGCCCCGAGAGCTGGGTATCTTCGCGGCGCTATCATTTTTTCAGTCGAGCGGCAATATGGTGGTGGGCGCCATGGGGCAGGCTGCTTTTGGGCGCTTGGCGACCAGTTATGCCCAGGAGGATCGTCGCGGGTTTTTCTCACTGCTGTTTCGGCTGGTAGCGGTCGGGCTTGGACTGGGCGTAGCGGGTGTCCTGGTAGTTGTGTTCGCCGGCCATTGGATTCTCCAGGTGATGTTCCGGCACGAATATGCTGACCGGTCTGACCTGCTCGTTTACCTGATGATTGCCGCCGGACTGGGCTACTGCTGTCAGTTTGTGGGCAGTGCGGTTACAGCTGCCCGGATCTTCAAGCCGCAGATTGCCTTATTTCTCGTGGTAGCTTCCAGTTTGACCCTGTTTTGCTACTTGTTTATACCAGGGCATGGCGCAGCAGGAGCAGTCTCGGCCATCATGGCGGCAACGGTGGTCCAGATTAGCGGTTTTGCTCTACTCCTGTTTTTTTCGGCTCGCCGACAGGGTCCGCGCAGCGTGCCTGCCTTTGAACCGGCAGACGAAATGGCGATCTCCGCATCGGCCAGTTGACGCCTCCCTCTCGTGTCTTCTTCAGGTGGTACTGTGCGCTCTTTCCCGAAAAATCCGGAGTATTTGATCCGGTTCGACGACGTTTGTCCTACCATGCGATGGTCGGTCTGGGACGGCATCGAGCAGGTTCTGATCGCCAACGATATCCGGCCGATTCTGGCGGTGGTTCCCGATAATCACGACCCGAAGCTCTATCAGGAGCCGGCCGATCCACGTTTTTGGGACCGGGTTCGGGAGTGGAAGGCGCGGGGCTGGACCATTGGTCTGCATGGCTATCAGCACCGGTACGTGACCGAAGAGCGTGGGCTGATTGGATGTAACCGGTATAGCGAATTCGCCGGCCTGCCGTATGTCGAGCAGCATCGCAAGCTGAGTGCGGGCATTGAAATTCTTGACCGGGAGGGTGTTCACCCGGACCTGTGGGTGGCTCCGGGCCATACCTTTGATGGGCATACGCTGCAGGCTCTGCGGTCCTTGGGCATCCCGACAGTCAGTGACGGTTTTGGGTTCGTTCCGCAGTGGGATGCGGATGGCACGTTCTGGATCCCACAGCAGTTGGGTCGCTTTCACCACATGCCTTTCGGGTTCTGGACGGTGTGCATCCATATCGACGAGCTAGTGCCGGCGGATGTGGCTGCGTTTGCTGAATCGGTTCAGGGTTTTCGGCGCTTTTTCACTAATGTGCCGGCAGTTCAGGCACGGTACGAGAAGAATCGAAGTCATCGGGTGAATGAGGTTTGGGCCAAAGCGCTCTGCTGGTCTAAGCGGATGCGGTATTCCGGGGGCCGTTCTCCGGCCTTGGAGCCGATGCGGAATGACTAAGAGCCGGGCTGGCGCGCTGGTCATTTCCCTCGACTTTGAACTCCAGTGGGGTGTGCGCGACCACTATCGTTCGGATTCGCCATACCGGGCCAATCTCCTGGGCGCACGCCGGGTGGTGCCGCAGCTCCTCGATTTGTTTGAAGAGTTTGGTATTGCCGCAACCTGGGCCACGGTTGGGTTTCTCTTTGCCGAGTCCCGCGCCGAGTTGCTCGAGTTTGCCCCGGCGGTTCGGCCCGCTTATGCGCGTCCGGGGATGGACCCGTATGCTGAACAAATCGGGGAGGACGAAGGGGAAGATCCACTTCACTTTGCGCCGAGTCTGCTCGCGGAGATTGGCCGTCGGCCCGGGCAGGAGATTGGCTGCCATACCTTTTCTCACTATTACTGCCAGGAAGCAGGCGCGAGCCCGGAAGCGTTTCGCGCCGACCTGGAAAGTGCGGTGGCCCTGGCGGCGCGGCGCGGGATTCGGCTCGAGTCGTTGGTCTTTCCGCGCAATCAGGTCACCGCTGAGTCGCTGGAAGTCTTGCGCGCGCTCCGGTTTCGAACGTATCGGGGTGCCGAGACAGGCTGGATGTACCAGACGAGCCCGGCCCTGCGGAACCAGCCCCATCGGCGCTTGGGTCGTTGGGTCGATCAGCATCGGGCACCGGCCTCGCGCCTGGTGAGCTGGGATCGAGTGCAACCGGAGCGAGGATTAGCCAATGTTCCGGGGTCGCAGTTTTTTCGTCCGTTTGGCCCAACGCCGTCGCGTCTCGATCGGTTCCGGCTCGGCCAAATGAAACGTGCGGTAGTGCGGGCAGCCGAATCCGGCCAGATTTTCCACCTATGGTGGCATCCGCATAACTTTGGGCGCTACCCGGAAGAGAATCTGGCGGCTCTGCGCAGCTTGCTGGTGACGTGGGCCGAATGCCGCCATCGGTTTGGCTTCGATTCGTTTTCGATGGCCGGCGCTGCTGCCGCGGCATGGGAGGGGTCAAAGGATGCGATCCTGGCCGGCAGTCTAAGCTCAGCTCAGCAATATTTGCCGTCTGGCCGTGCTTCATGATTCGGGTTTGCCATGTGATTACCGGGCTGGCTGCCGATGGAGCCGAGCGCATGATGTTCAACCTGGTTACGCGCATGGACCGCAAGCGGTTTCACAACGAAGTGGTTTCGCTGACCACCACCGGTGATCTGGGCGCGCCTCTCGAGGAGGCCGGCATCGGCGTACGCGCGTTGCAATTGGGCCCGAATCCGGCGGGTCTGGCTGCTTTAGCTGGCCTCAGCAGGCAATTCCGGCGGACACCCCCTGACTTAGTGCAGACCTGGATGTATCATGCCGACCTGATTGGCGGGGTGATAGCGCAGTGTTCCGGGATTCGGCGAGTATTTTGGGGCGTCCATCACTCTAATCTGGCTTGGGGTAGTAACAAGTTTTTAACCGTAGCGACAGCCAAAGCGTGTGCGCTGCTGTCCCGGTCGGTTCCGCAGCGCATTGTGTGTTGTTCGGACGCCGCCCGAAAAACGCATACAGAATTTGGATACTCGCCCGAGAGAACCGACTGGATTCCCAATGGCTTCGATACTGCGCGCTTCCGGCCGGATTGGGACGCTCGCCGCGAGTTGCGAGCCGACCTCGGCGCTGATGAAAGCGATGTGCTGGTCGGTTTAGCGGCTCGCTTTCATCCCGACAAGGATCACGCTAATTTCCTGGGAGCTGCCGCCCGAGTGCTGCGACAGCATCCCAAAGCTCTGTTTGTTCTCTGTGGGCGCGACGTCAATGAGCGAAACGAAGCCTTTGCCGCCTTGCTGCGCCAGTTCGATCTATCCCATCGGGTGCGACTGCTGGATGCGGTCCAGCAGCCGGAACGTTTCTTTGCCGCCATGAATGTAGTGGTCTCATCTTCGCGCACCGAAGCGTTTCCTTTAGCGGTAGGCGAGAGTATGTCCTGCGGGGTGCCCTGCGCGGTGACCGATGTGGGTGACTCGGCTCTATTGGTTGGCGATACCGGGCTGACTGCGCCGCCTCGGGATTCCGCTGCTCTGGCGAATGCCATTGGAATCTTGCTGGCTGGCGGCCCGGAGTTGCGGGGTCAGCTGGGGGTTGCGGCTCGTCGCCGCATTGAAGAACAGTTTAGCCTCGATTCAGTTGTGGCCCGCTACCAGGACCTGTATACACAGGCCATGTTGCAGTAAAGCCGCTTTCCTTACCGGTTAGCGACGCGCCCTGCCCTAGTTTCACTTTTCTAATTCCCTCAGAGACTACCACCGTCATGTCGTCCCGCCTCAAGTTGCTCTTTGTCGACAACTCGATTGATACGTTTTACTCCTATCGAATGCCGCTGGCTTTAGCTGCCAGCCAAGCTGGGTACGAAGTCCATGTCGCCGCGCCTCCCGGGCGATGCGAAAGCAAGATGCGGGACGCAGGCTTCACGTTCTATCCGCTCGGCATGTCGCGCAGCGGAATGGGGACTGGAGAACTCGCCAGCTTAGTGCAGTTGTATTCGCTCTACCGGCGCATCCAACCCGATCTGGTCCACCATTTGCGCTTAAAGCCGGTGCTCTACGGCGGGCTAGCAGCCTATGCGGCACGCGTGCCGGCACAGGTTAGCATGCCGACCGGTCTCGGCCATGTGTTTACGGCGCAGACCCGAAAGGCGTTTCTGCTCCGGACAGTAACGCTGGCTGGTTGCCGGATTGCCTTCCGTCATCGCAATTTGAAGGTCATCTTCCAGAACCCGGACGATCTCGGCGTGTTTGTCGATTCCGGCACACTGCCGAAAGCTAAGAGCGTTCTCATTCGCGGTTCGGGAGTTGATGTCTCGGAATTCGTGGTCACGCCCGAGCCAGCCGGGCCACCGGTGGTGATGCTGGTCGCGCGCATGTTGCTTGATAAAGGCGTGCTGGAATTTGTCGAGTCGGCCGCAACGCCCGTTTCGTGCTGGTGGGCGATACCGATCCGGGCAATCCGACGGCTGTGCCGGCCAACCAGTTGCTGGCGTGGCAAGAGGAGGGGCTAGTCGAGTGGTGGGGCTACCGAGAAGATATGCGCCAGGTGTTCGAGCAATCCAACATCGTGTGCCTGCCGTCGTACCGCGAGGGCGTTCCTAAGGTACTGATTGAAGCGGCAGCCGCCGGTCGAGCCATTGTGACCACCGATGCGCCTGGGTGCCGGGAAGTAGTGACACACG
>CALMAV010000118.1 GCA_937859895.1 uncultured Bryobacterales bacterium
CTTCGCTACACAATCGAGGCCGTCCATCGAACCACGGAGATGATGCTTCGCGATGCTCCGGCCGCCATAGCCGCTGCCGGGATAGATGCCTTGCTGGTCGACCAAACTGAACCGGCCGGCGGAACAATTGCCGAACACCTCGGGCTTCCCTTTTTCACCATCTGTAATGCGATGCTGCTGAATGAGGAGCCGGATGTTCCTCCTCCATTTACTCCCTGGGCTTTCCGGCATAATTGGTTTACCCGGATTCGTAACCGGGCCGGCTATTGTGCCTCCCGTGTCGTAACCCGCTCGGTCACTCAAACCGTCTCCCGCTACCGACAGTCCTGGTCGCTTCCTCCCCACCGCCATTCCGAGCAGTCTTACTCCGCTCTGGCTCAGATCAGCCAACAGCCGGCTGCTTTTGACTTTCCGCGTCGCAGCCTGCCCTCCTCTTTTCACTATGTTGGGCCACTCCGCCAAGGTCCCGCGAAGGGAAGCGAGAGCTTTCCGTGGCGTCAGCTCAACGACAAGCCGCTCGTATACGCTTCGCTTGGAACACTACAAAATCAGAAAGAGCAGCTGTTCCGGCTCTTTGCGGAAGCGTGCGCAGGCCTTGACGTCCAATTGGTGCTTACGCACGGTGGGGGGCTCTCCGAGAAGGTGACTTCCACCTTCCCCGGTAATCCGCTAATTGTTTCCTACGCTCCACAAACCGAGTTGATGGCACGTGCCGCACTCACCCTAACTCATGCCGGGCTCAATACTGTTCTCGACTCCTTAACCTATGGCGTCCCCTTAGTCGCCATTCCTATCACCTACGAGCAGCCAGCAATTGCGAGTCGAATTCGCTGGACAGGCGTGGGCGAAGTACTGTCGCTTGACGGGTTAAGTGTCTCTGAACTAACTCTCAACATAAAGAAAGTACTAGAACTTGAGAGCTACAAAAGCCGAGCAAAACTGATACAAAACTCGATTTCAGAAGCTGGCGGGGTCACTCTGGCGGGAACTTTAATCGAAATGACGCTCTGTCTTCCTTGAGTACTGGGAGTTAAATAGGTTATCCTTAACGGGACGGCAGAGTTATACAGTCTTTTCCGATGCTGTTGAGCCCCTTTTCCCTGATGAGAAGCGGCAATTCTTTTCTAAGTTAGTTGTCCTGTAATACTGTCGTCACTGTAGTTATATGTGTCAGGGAAACAATAGAGGGGAAGATCGGCATCGATGCTTTGTAACCGGAAATGTCCGGTACATCAATCAACTCGGAGGAAATTTAACAGGAACATGCAATTGAAACGCTCTATGTTGGCTGGTCTGCTTGCAGTCCCAGCCGCCCTATTTACTGGTTCTCTTCAGGCTGCACCTATTACTGGTGGAGCAAACATTGTCGGTAACGTGGTTGTAAGCGGCTCGACCGTAAACTTTAGCCCCACCTTTTCTAATTCGAATGGCGCATCTGAGACCGGCGACTTCGCTGGCCTTACTGGCGGTACCATTCAGTCGCTGAGCAATGGCCCAGTAACGGGCGCGACTTCGGTTCCCGGCTTCGTCAGCTTCAGCACTGGTGTTGCTGCCCCAATCACCTTTGATCTAACCTTCATCTCTCCAGGCGTTGGCACGGCTGCCGGTTGCTCGAGCAGTGCCCTCGGATCGATCTGCACTCCAGCTGGTTCGCCTTTCAGCCTGTTCCAGATTTCCAGCAATACTGTGTTGGCTTCTCTACAGTTGAACGGCGTTGGATACTCAGGTGCTTCGGCTACGGGAACAACCCCGGTTACTTCCATCTTCTCCACCCAGGCTGCTCTGAACGGAACTCTCCCTCAGATCTACGGCACGCTTGTAAGTGGTGGAAGCATTAATGCCACTTATTCGGCTACATTCCAGACTGTTGCCTCTACTTCTCCGGTTCCTGAGCCTGCTTCTATGCTACTCATGGGTGTTGGATTGGTTGGTGCTGGCTTGGTTGCTCGTCGCCGTATCAGAGGCTAATCTCTAACAAACTTGCCGCTTTTGGCTCATAGGTCGTTAAAATCTATGAGCCTTTTTCTTTTAAGGAACGTTCTAAGCGGTCTTTTGAATAGCCGGCCGGGTTTGATTCAGCTCATACCTGCCTGGCGCCAGGATTCCGTTTGGATCGACAGTATCCTTCAACTGCCTCAAAAGTTGTGCATACGCCTGATTATCCGCAATATTTTCCGCTCCTAGAATGCTCAGCCGATATGGGTAGTAGCCGCGCTCGGTACACTGCCGTGATAGCTCGTCGTGGCAGCGCCGGGCTTGTTCGTCCTGTCCTGGAATATCGCGGTCGTAAGCAATAGAGACGATACAGGAGACGGTACGCGGCGTTAACAGCGTAAGCGAAATTTGCGGTTCGAACCCAAAGCGCAGTAGTGTTTCCTTCGCTAAGTCAGTTAACACTTTGACCTGTCTTCCATTCGCTGGCGACACGGGCGCATACCAAAGTAGTCCGCAACGATCCCGATCCGGGTCCGGATTTTTGGGTATCGCCATGCGTTTGCGCCAATACGCGGAGGCCAGAGGCTGTTCGGTTGGAATACCTTGCATCAGCCCCATCACCGGCTCCACAATTTCGACCGTGCGACGCAGGTCCCAACCTGTCACCAATCGGAAAGGCTTTGCCCATTTTTTGGCAATAGCGAGTTTCTTTGGACTCAGAAATTTGAGAGTTCCGTCAAATCCTTTTAGGGCTGTCTGCAGCAGTCGCTTGCTCTCGGCAACCTGAGCGGCAGTTCCATAGATTCCGCCCGAAGCGCTCCAACTGCCAAATCCGAGTTTCTTCCGTAAGGCTTCCATCCCCTCGGGCAACAGCGGCGTTTTCGCACCGGTTTCCTTCCAGGGATATTGCTGCAAGCCAGCCAGAACCTTGTAATCATTCCCGATATGGATCGAGCTCCGGAGTACATCCCTCAGCCGCAAATCTCGCAGGACGGTGATTAGTGCCGGTAGGCTTTCATCCGTCTTTGCTCGGAAGAAGAACGCTTCAAAGCAGTCGGGGATCGGCATCAACCAGATCGTCATTCGCGTCACAATGCCAAGATTCGATTGAGAGAAGAGGCCATCCAGGCTGGGCCCGACACCCCACCGGCTCACCGAGGCCGTCAGGGAATTTGCGAAGCGGGCAGATCCTGTTTCCAATACCTCGCCGGTGGGTAAAACTACTTCCAACCCGCAAACCTGACCGAAGCGATCTCCCATAGGAGTATGCCCGAAACCGCGCTCCATGCAGTTCCCAATCAAGCTCGTATCTGGGCTCGAACCGGTCGCATCCATCCAGAAGCGTGATTTCTTCTGCTGCAGGAATGTAAATAGCTGACGCTGAGTTACACCTGGTTCTACCGTTACGTAGCCAAGTTCATCATCGAAATCGAGTATGTGATTGAGCCGGCTTAAATCGAGTATGGCGCAGCTCTCTCCGGGTGGTACACGAGAACCGTAGCCCCAATTCTTACCGCTACTGATCGGGTAAACGGGAAGCCCACTTTGGTTAGCAATGCGCAGGCAATCCTGGACTTCTTTTCGATTACCAGGACGGATCGAAGCCGTTACTTCCTGATGAGTAAGGAAAGTTGCAGTCTTAATTTGCTGCAAAAGATCGGCGCTGACAGCAACGTTCTCTTCTCCGACGGCAGCCCGCCATTGAGCGAGGCCATTCTCCAGATTGGATAGCGGCAAACGCACCTATTCTACCTCGCGAAAGCAGGAGTCAAATGCAGGAAGCCGGCCGATTCGGGAATATACTCAGGCATACGTTGGGGAACACTGACCTGCTGGCCGCCGCAAACTACGGTCGACTTAGCAAGTGAGCTCTCCAGAGCCTTGATCAACGGACTAAACCGCGGAGAGGGTTGCCGATAGTCAAAGTGCAGAAGCTCCATGTCGCAGCCGTACTCAGGGTCGAAGTAGGCAGAGATTGGCTGGCCATCCCACTCGTAATTGGCGCCGCCAATCCGGCGGAGGATCGAGGAGGATGAGTGCCGTACAGTGGCTGTGCAGGAACCAAGACAACCACCCCAGATTTGGGCCAAAGCAAACGAGCCAACCAGGATCTCAAGGGCAGCCCGGGTATTGCGCCATTCCTCGGACAATGCCCAGCCCCCTACTTCTACATAGGCCAAGTTTGCATCGCGGCACCGTCGCAAGTCAGCTTCGACAGCTGCCCTCACTGTTCCGCCCAAGACTGGGTGTTTGGCGATTGTCGATTGAGATACATGCAACATTTGATATGAAACGTTGCTTGGGTGTACTAGGTATTTGGCGCACCCAATGACTTCCTTCTCGTCATCGAGCAGCAGAAGATGCCAGCTTTGTTCATCGCCGTGCATATAGAATCTGCCTTCTTCGTCCAGCTCCCAAGGCTTAATCGCCTCGTCTTTGAGGTACACTCGACCGCGCAGCTTCTGCATAGAGCTGAGATGTTGGTCATAAACTTGCTCACTATTTCTCGTGCGAGAAAATTTGGCCGCGAAGCGTGACTGCGACGGAGCGAGAAGCTGGAATGAACAGTTTTGTGCCATTGGTTTTTCTGCTTTACGATGGTCTTAACTACCGAACCGAGCATGTTGCCTATACTCACCTTATTCAGAACGTACTGAATAAGCGGTTTTCATTATTGTATACCTAACGGATATACAAGATAAGAAAAAATTGCCAACTTGCAGTTAAATTTACAAGTTCACAACGTTTATAGTAAGTAGGTGGACTTGTAAGGTTGAAATTCTTACATGGAGACCAGTAAAAAGAACAGTCTGAACGGAAAAGTTCAGCAATTTGTTCTGCGCTGGTCGGCAGCGTACAATTCTACATTCCAAGAAGAGATTGTTGACTACATCAACAACAATCATTCTGAATGGATTTTTCGGAGTAATGTCCTAATCTCAGTCCGTACTCCTGTATACCTCACCGGAGATACTTATATGGGAAATGGGATCATTCAGTCTTGTCGGCAGGAAGGGCCATGTTTCATTCTCACTATTAATATGACCAAAGAACGCACTTACCTTGCGCCCCGTCAACAATTTGACCCGGGCCTGCTGAATGTCGACAGTTTTTTGACAGAAGAGGAGGAGGCGAAGATACTCGACAGCCTTCTGGACGACATGGAGACGCCATGCAGTTCAGTTATGCGCCTTCTCTCTGTTCCCGCTCGGGTTTTGCAGCACTCTTTTCGTCTTCTTGCCGAGATGCGTCGGCGAGCTTTACTCCAGTTCCTAACTGTTTCCTAACCTCCACCAGTAAACCTGGCGACCGTTGTTCTAAACTGAGGAGTAGTTCGTCCCGCCTCCGGGCGCGTAGCTCAGTTGGTTAGAGCGCCTGCTTCACACGCAGGAGGTCACAGGTTCGAGTCCTGTCGCGCCCACCAAACCTGTTCAGGTTCGAGTCCGGTTCAAATTTCTTCACACAACTACTACGGCTTGAGGCGGCTGTAACACCTCACGCGCAAATAGGATTTTGACTCTCAACAAAATCGGCAAGCACCTGTGGCGCAATCAACTTAGTCTGCGAGTAGCCGACTACTGTGTGTCTCCAAAGGCCATAACACCAGCAGAATCCGGGTACCGAGGCCAGAAAACGACCATCTTCTTCCCGATCAATACCTATGTGCAGTGGCTGAATATGCTCCACGACTCCGCTGATAAGACCATCTGGTCCAGTAATTGACTCTGCAGAGCTTACTAGCCGGTTGTGAAGCCATGTTCCCAGCGAACCTTGTGCGAAGCTAATCGCATGGCTTCCCCGCAATATGTCGCCCTGTTTAGCGATATCGGTGGCGTGCTCGGCAATAATGGCTGGGACAGTGCGTTACGGCTGGAGGTCTGCCGTCACTTTGGCCTCGAACTGGAAAGCATCGACGGTCGCCATCGCCTGTTGTTCGACAGCTTCGAGCGCGGGCACCTGAGCTTCGAGACCTACCTCGAATTTGTCTTTTTTGCCGAGCCTCGCACGTTCACACTCGAGCAGCTTCGGACTTATGTCTACGACGCTTCAGTTCCCTGGCCAGAAAACATCGCCTTCATGGCAGAGGTGAGAAAGCTCAATCAACTCAAATTTGCTCTGATCAGTAACGAAGGGCAAGGCATAACCGAGAACCGAATCACCAAGTTTGGATTGGTTCGTCTCGTCGACTTTATGGTGATCTCCCATTTCACGGGGCATCGCAAACCGGACCCCGCGATGTGGAAACTTGCTCTAAACCTGGCGGGAGTTGAAGCTCAGCAATCCATCTATATAGATGACCGTAAAGTGTTTGCCGAATTCGCCTCAGGCTTGGGCTTTACTGGCATCCATCACACTTCTCTGGAGGGTACCCGAGCCAAACTTGCCGAACTCGGGCTTGCAACGCCTAAGCTGACGGGAGAATAAGCGAAGTATCCTCCCGTCGAGCGGCAGTAATTACTTAAGTTGCTTGTTTACTTCCGCCCAATTGACTACATTCCACCAAGCCGCGATGTACTCCGGCCGGCGATTTTGATACTTCAAATAATAGGAATGCTCCCAGACATCAAGGCCAAGGATGGGCTTTTTGCCTTCC
>CALMAV010000119.1 GCA_937859895.1 uncultured Bryobacterales bacterium
ACATTACGCACGCCGGAAAGAGGAATTGAGCGAGAGCCGAAGCAGCTGACGTTTCTCGGTGTGCGGACGTGGATACTGGATAACGCAATTTTGAACGTTAGCTTACGCTCTACCATCCTCGACTTCAAATAGATAAGCTAGAGGACGACACTTTCTGTGGCCTGGACCCGACCGTCCGGGCACTACGGATTTTTCAGAAGCATGTCACTCTATTTTTGCTCGCATCGCCCCGTTTGCCTTTTTGCCGCAAGCCTGCTTACCGCTACTCTTTGCCTGTCAGCGCAAAGCACGTCGGCGCAACGCACTTCCACGCAAAGTTCAAATCCTACTGTGCAGACGCCGAGCGCTCGTCGTCAAGTAGCGAAAGCCGTCGCCGGTACGCCGTCAACCGCACTAGCGGAGTCGGGGAACACGGTTTTCCAGGGGAACTGCGCCTTCTGCCATGGACGGGATGCCGGTGGTGGTGAGACAGGTCCTGATCTGACGCGGTCCAAGCTGGTCGGCGACGACAAGAACGGAGAGAAGATCGGCGCCATTGTCTTGAATGGGCGGGTGGAGCAGGGTATGCCGAAGTTCAACTTGAGTCCGGAACAAATTTCGGCTGTTACAGCGTACCTTCACAAACAGAAAGCAGATGCTGATCTGCACCAGGGTGGACGGCGCGGCGTTGACGTAGCGGATCTGCAAACAGGTAATGCAGGAGCGGGTAAGCAATACTTCAACGGCACGGGCAACTGCGTGTCCTGCCATTCAGCAAACGGCGACCTGGCGCATGTGGCCAAAAAGTATCGCGGTCTGGCTCTAGAGGAGCGCCTGCTTTATCCGAAGAATCCGCCGATGAAATTGTCAGTCACATTGCCGTCAGGCGAGACTGTTTCAGGCCGGCTAGCGTATCAGGACGAGTTCACAGTGGCGCTGAAAACAGACGATGGCCGCTACCAATCGTGGCCGGCTGCGAAGGTAAAGTTCGCTGTTGACGATCCGGCGCAGGCGCACGCAGACCTGCTCGCCAAATACAGCGATGACGACATCCACAATCTGATGGCTTATCTGCAGACCTTGAAGTAAGGCGAAACGGACATGAACAAGCTCCCACTTTTTTCCCTGGCAGCCATTGCGGCCGCGCTCTTCCCCGCCCCCTCTGCCATGCGCGCGCAGGATGTTGACAGTGCGATGTTAAGTAATCCGCCGCGCGACAGTTGGCCCGGCTACCATGGCGACTACTCCGGCTTGCGCCACACGAAGCTGACGCAGATTACTCCAGAGAATGTGGGGGAACTCGGCATGGCCTGGGCTTTTCAAACCAACCAGACGGCCGCTATTAAATCGTCGCCGCTGCTGGTGAACGGCGTCCTCTACTTCACGGTGCCCGACAATGTTTGGGCAGTGGATGCGCGCTCCGGCCACCAGATCTGGCAGTACACTTACCCGCAGAACAAGGGCCTGCATATCGGACAACGCGGCGTCGGCATGTATAAGGACTGGCTGTTCTTCCTTAGTCCCGATGGCCATGCGATTTCACTGGATGCTAAGACTGGCAAGGTCCGCTGGAATGTCGTGGTAGCCGATTCGGCAAAGGGCTACTGGACAACTATGGCGCCGCTGGTGGTGCACAATCACGTAATTGTTGGGGTCTCTGGAGATTTCGACAATCTGCATGGCTATCTGAAGGCGCTGGATCCAGAGACCGGGGATCAGCAATGGGAGTGGGACAGTACGCCGCCAGACGGCACACCGAACGCTCCTTCGGGTGGCATGACCTGGATGACCGGGACCTATGACCCGAAGCTGAACCTGTTGTACTGGGGAACGGGCAATCCGACTCCGGTGCTGACGGCGAGTACACGGCCGGGTAATGGTCTTTATACATGCAGCATTGTGGCCTTGAATCCGGACACCGGCAAGCTGCAGTGGGCTTTCCAGCCATCCCCGCATTATACGCACGATTGGGATGCGGTGGAAACGCCGGTGTTAGTGGACGCTGATTTTCATGGGCAGCCGCGGAAGATGCTGATGCAGACCTCGCGTAACGGGTACTTCTTTGTGCTCGACCGTACGAATGGCAAGAGCTTGCTGACCAAGCCATATGGCCCGACCAATTGGGCAACCGGCTTGGACGAGAAGGGCCAGCCAATTCCAAACCCGGCTAAAGATCCGGCTTCCGATGGGCGCTTGCTCTTTCCGGATGAGGGTGGTTTGACCAACTACCGTTCGCCCAGCTTCGACCCGAAGACCGGGCTGTTCATTGTGGATGCGCACCCAAGTTACGGCATCTACTTCGCCAAGCCCGCAGATGGAACGGTGGGCTGGGCTGGCGCGGATTATGGTGTTTGGGGCAAGGGCGTTCTGCAAGCCATTGATTACCAGACGGGCGAAACCAAGTGGACCCATGAGCTGGGGCGAGGCGGCGCAGGAGCCGGTGTACTGACCACCGATTCCGGCCTGACATTTACCGGCGATTCGGCCGGCAACATGTTAGCTGTAGAGACGGCAACCGGAAAGACATTGTGGCATGCGGGAACGGGCGCGCAGATGCAGACATCGCCAATCTCGTATGAGCTGGATGGGCGTCAGTATGTACTGGCCGGCAGCGGCAGTGTAATGTTTGCTTGGGCTGTGCCGGAGGTGAGTGACACCCGACCTGTTACTAGTCAAGTGCGTAAGCTAAATCAGTAGAACATGGCTTATCTATTGAAGACCGAACCAGAAAAATACTCCTTCGCTCAGCTGCAAAAGGATGGGGAGACGATCTGGGATGGCGTCACTAATCCCACTGCGGTAAAGCATCTTCGCGAGATGAAAGCCGGTGACAAGCTGGTGATTTACCACACCGGCGACCAACGGCAAGCAGTGGGTACGGCGACGGTTAAGCACGTAGATGGGAGCGACCCCAAAGTTCCTCAAGTCAGGATCAAAGCAGGCAAAGCGTTGAAGCAGCCTCATACCCTTGCGGCCATCAAAGAAGAAAGCCTCTTTGCGGATTCGCCCCTGGTGCGGCAGGGACGCTTGTCGGTTGTGCCGCTTACCGATGACCAGTACACGTGGTTAGCCGAAGCGTAAGCTTTGCGGCAGACATCTGCTGACTATGGCGAAAGCAACATGGCAGAACGCAACAGTGGCCGAGAGCGCACACACTGAGCAGGTGGAAGGCAACCACTACTTTCCGGAGTCGGCTATTCGAAAAGAGTACTTTCAGCCTAGCGAGCACACCACCGTATGTCCCTGGAAGGGCACGGCGCACTACTATGACGTGGTTGTGGGTGGGCAGACAAATGCCAACGCTGCCTGGTACTATCCGGAGCCAAAAGAAGCGGCAGAAAACATACGCGGCTATGTTGCGTTTTGGAAAGGCGTGAAGGTGGAAGGTTAGCCTAGGGGTAGTTGCCCTTTCACAATGGCTGAGCCCGACTACGTTTTCATTGCAGAGACAGAGACTGATGGCGACAGGGCAACAACGGCTGCATTGAAGGCCACGATTGAGGGCGCGATTTACGTAACTGACGAGCCACTAACGATAGAGCAGATTGCGGCGGCTACCGCCCAACCGCCCGAGTTGGTTCGCGACGTAGTGGACCAACTTGTGGGTGAGTATGCGCGGCCTGAGCGCGGCATTGCGATTCGTGAGATTGCCGGCGGCTACAAGATGTCCACCAAGCCTGAGTTTCACGAACCAATCCGCCGGTTCGTAAAGAATCTTCAGCCACCGCTTAAACTCTCTCTGGCCGCATTGGAAACACTGGCCGTGATTGCTTATAAGCAGCCGATTACGGGGCCGGAGATCCTTGAGATTCGGGGCGTGCAGGGTGCCGGTGTTGTCAAGACGCTGCTCGATCGTAAACTGATTGTCACGGCGGGGCGCAAGAACGTCCTGGGAAAGCCTATGCTGTACAAGACTTCTCGGGAGTTCTTACTGCAGTTTGGATTGAGTTCGCTGTCGGAGTTGCCAACGTTAAAGGAATTCGAAGAGCTAGGCCGGATGGCGTTGTTAGATAACGAAATGCCAGATAACGAAACGCCAGACAACGAAACGGAGCCGAAAGAGATGCCGGCATCGGACGGAACCGAACAGGCAGAGATGCGGACTGAGCAAGTTGAGATGGAAGAAGAAACAAATGCCTGAGGAACGTTTGCAGAAACTGCTGGCGCATGCCGGGATCGCGAGCCGTCGTAAGGCGGAGGACTTAATCATCAGCGGCCATGTTTCAGTGAATGGTCACACCATCACTGAACTCGGTTCGAAAGCTGATCTTGCCGTAGACAAAGTAAAAGTGGATGGCCAGGCAATCAGCGAGCCCAAACATCACGTCTACATCGCTTTCAACAAACCTAAGAGCGTCATCAGCAAGGTGCACGATCCGCAGGGCCGCGAGACAGTGATGTCTTTCTTCAAAGGCATGCGCGAGCGTATCTATCCGGTGGGCCGTCTCGACTACGCAAGCGAAGGGCTGCTGCTGTTGACCAACGATGGCGAGTTTGCCAATCGCTTAATTGCTCCTGCCAATAAAGTAACTAAGACGTATCTGGTGAAGTCCAACGGCCCACTAACAGCAGAGCAGGAAGAGACATTCCGACGCGGCATTCCCATTCATGGCCGAAAAACAGCACCGGCTGGCTTGAAGTTGATCAAGCAGGGAGTCAATCCCTGGTACGAGGTGCGTCTTGTAGAAGGTCGGCAGAACCAGATTCGCATCATGTTCAAGCATTCCGGACGCCTGGTTGAGAAGCTGAAGCGGGTGAAGATCGCGTTTCTTTCGCTAGACGATCTGAAGCCCGGCGCTTACCGCACGCTTACCAGATCAGAAGTGCTCCGCTTTCAAAAGCTGCTCGGCTTTGAGGTGGATGAGGCCGAAGTGAAAGCTGCGCGCAAGCGACGTTGAGGAGGCTGCTCCGCCATCAGACACGAAACGTATTTCTACAAGGGAGACTTTGATTGAAGGGCCAGAAAAAGTCTTTCGAACCGTGAATCAAACTCTCTTTGAGCAAGAACGGGCTAGACATCAAATCGTGAGAGGAGGCCCCACCCGTTGAAGACCATAGGCACTTACGACGCTGGCGTCTGTAGGCAACTTGCCCGTCTTACCGAAATCCCTGAAAAACTCCTCCATCTTGCCAGCCGGAGTAAACGCAATTAGGAGTTTGCCAGGCGTCTCACTTACTTGCGCCCAGACGTGAGGAACTTTTCGGGGCATCAGAACCGAGTCTCCTGGCCTAAGCGTTAGCTTCTGCTCGCCGATCTCCACTCTGAACTCTCCTCCCATGGCATACAACCATTCGTCTTGCGCGGGGTGCAGATGGCGATACGGGCCACCCTTTGCAAGATTGTCATGCTCCATGATGAACATTCCGCCACCCGTGTCAGCAGAGGAAGTCTTGAAGGAGATCTTGCTGAAACCCAACGTATGAGTTTCGCCAGAACGATCAGCACCTGCCTCAACCCGCTGAATGTTGTCATGCGCTGTCGATTGCGCCAGCATGAAGGAAGGCGCAGAGAGAATTCCTATTTCTACGAACTCACGTCGCTTCATAGCGATCTCCTCTTGTGTACGGAACGATTAGCCTAGCATGGATGACGGTTGTAGCCCGAAATATTGGCCCGTTCGCATTTTGATTTGAGACAATGCCCATTGTTGAATGCGAGATTGCTGACTGAACTGAGGCTGCTTTGACTTCTTTCGTCAGGGAGTGGCAACAAGACGTAGCTGTTGCATAACCTATGCTTTTGTTTCCGCTGCGCCTTCCCCTCGCCAGCGTCGTCCTGTCTGGACTTCTTGTATCGCTCGCCGGTTGTGGCAGAGTGACTCGAGGCGATGAGCTCGGGCAGGCATTTGTTGCAC
>CALMAV010000120.1 GCA_937859895.1 uncultured Bryobacterales bacterium
AGGTGGACGCGCCCGTCCAGTCCAGCAACCTGGTGGATGGTTGCAAGCGGGTCTTGGTCCAGTGACTTCGCGGTTGTAACATTCCAACTAGCCGTGCGCAGGAACGGGTTCAATCGGAGCTCAACGCCATCCGCATAGTTCCCTTTTCCACGTAGTGCTACGCCGAAGGCAGTCGTTGCCGGTGAAGGCTGTAGCACCAGGGAAAGCCAGATGTTCTGCGGAATCTCGTTCAGCGCAATCGCAGCAAAGCCGTCCTGGGCGCGAATTATTATGGGCCTGTTGCTCTGTGGCGAATCCGGCAACACGGTACCTGGAGTAAGTGCCTCGGCATGATGAGCTATGGGGTCGCCCAGTGCCGGAATCATTTCTTTGGGAAATTTTGTGCCAAGACTGCCATCGCGATTTTGCACCAGTTCGCGAAAGATCAAGTGACCGCCGAAGCCTTGTTCGGCTAGAAACCCGACAGCTAGCCTTCTGTTGCCCTTGAACTCGGCCGTTTTTATGACACGAGCCTCCGGATTATCTAAGAGATTCTCGGCTGGTGTCAGCCATGGACCATCGGCACTTCGGGACATGCGGTAGCGGGTAGCCCCGTCCTGTCCGAATGAAAGGTAGTACCAATCATTCCATTGAAAAAGGTCGGAGCACTCCGGGTCCGCCCCCACCGAACCGGGTGTCAGGAATGGCTTTCGTACTTCCCAGCGCTTCAAATCGGGCGACTCAAGCAACTCCAGGGCGCCTCCCCGGTGGTAAAGTGGCGGGCTCTGAAGGCCCGCGGTAACAAGCATCTTATACAGTCCGCTCGGCTTGTCGAAGAAGACAAAGGGATCGCGATTCGGCCCATGACGGTAGGGAGGTTCTGGCTCGCGGAACGGCGTAGGCAGAACCTTGGTGAAAGAAACTCCATCGTCGCTCAGCGCTACACCAAGTTGTTCGCTCCGGTCCAGCTTGCGCGTGGCGTAAAAAGCGTAGTATTTGCCTCGATCGCAAAACACGGAACCAGTGCAGATGGAGCCCTCCGATTCGTCAGTAATGGGAAGAGCCATCGGGTATTGCTTCCAGTGAATTAGATCCGTGCTGGAAGCATGGGCCCATTGATGAGCGCCTAATCCCCACTTACTCTTATGATGGCGTCGATCAAACAAGTAGTAGACGTGGAAACGTTCGCCATCAAACATCGGCATGGCGTCTCCTGCGCTGGTATTCCAACCTTGCGGCTTCCAGTATTGAAGCTGATTGGAAGACGTGCCCAGATACTCTTTCGTGTGTAGCGCAACCTGCTCCGGCCCGCCGCTGAGCGAAACTACTTCGGCATCGGAAAGCTTGCGCTTCCAAAGCGCTGCATTGCCGATCTCGCCGGAATACGCAGGGGAGCCAATTTCCAGGACGACGGCGCCTTTAGCCCTCAGGGTGCCCATAGGCCACTCTTCGTCTATTAGGACCCCATCGACGAAAAGATCCAGTTTCGGTCCCGCATAGCGCACGATCACTTGATGCCAGCGCGCCGAACCGATCACTTCAATGGGCACTCCCACCCTAAGAGGAACATCATTCTTATCGGTAAGAAGAGAGAATCGGAGCTGGGGTCTGCCTTCAATCTGCTGCAAGTCCAAGACGAACAGCGTTGTTTTTGAAGCGCTGTCTCGCAGTGTGGCTAATTCGCCCGTTGCCTCCGGTGAGGATGCTCGAAAGCGCAGGGAGAGAGTTAGTTCATTCCCCGGGACCCAAGCTCTGTCTCCGTCAGCCAGCCTAAGCGAGAGAGGAACGCCCTGATACGAAGCGATACTTGCGAGGGCGTCTGGCGGGAGGCCTTTGGAGACCTGTGCGCCCACCAGGGGAGCTAGAGATGTTAGGCCTATGAGCCCGAGCATTGTGCGGCGGGATGGCTCTTCTTGCATTTCGGAACGTCAATCCTCCTTGACTAGGAAAGAGAGTCAGCCTGCGTAACTCTCGGGTGTAAAAGGGTGCCGCCGCGCGAAAGCTAAAGTAAGTCCCACCTTTAACTAGCCGAAGGGACGTCTACCGGTTCGGCGCTCTCAACTTGCCGCGCAGCTGAGTTTTTCGTCAGGTTCTGGAAGTATTCGATGGTTACTTTCAGCCCCTCATCCAAAGTAACTTTCGGCTCCCAGTTCAGGACACGCTTGGCCTTCGAGATATCGGGCCGACGCTTCTTCGGATCGTCCGAAGGCAGTGGCTTCTCGTCTATAGGCAGATTGCTTCCAAAACGGGCACTGATCGATTTGGCGAACTCCAAGATCGACATTTCGGCAGGGTTGCCAAGGTTCACCGGATACGGTTCTTCTGACTCGCTCAGCCTCAGGAGCCCTTCTACCAGATCAGAGACAAAGCAGAAGCTGCGCGTTTGAGAACCATTGCCGAAAACTGTAAGACTTGCGCCCCGCAGCGCCTGGTCGATAAACGCCGGGACAACACGGCCATCATTCAGCGCCATGCGTGGACCGTAGGTATTAAAGATGCGCGCGATGTTCGTTTTAACGCCGTACTTACGATGGAACGCCATGGTCAGCGCTTCGGCACACCGCTTGCTCTCGTCATAGCAGGAGCGGAATCCGACTGGATTAACGTTACCCCAGTAAGTTTCCGATTGCGGGTGTTCGAGCGGGTCGCCATAGCACTCGGAAGTGGAGGTGAGAAGGAAACGCGCATTGTGCTGCCGAGCCAATTCCAGCATGTTGCGAGTTCCGGTGGACCCGGAATCCAGCGTTTCAATCGGGTGGTTCAGGTAATCAACAGGGCTGGCGAGCGAGGCCAGGTGGAAGACGCGATCGACGGCCAGTCCTTGCGTAACAGCAGCTGGAAGCGGTGCGCAGACATCGCAGTCCACGAACTCAAAGC
>CALMAV010000121.1 GCA_937859895.1 uncultured Bryobacterales bacterium
CCGTTGCCGTCGTTCCTCTTGCATGGGTCATATTCGGGAAGCGACAAAAGTCAACATCCATCAGATTCGTTCTGGAAAGAGCTTCCTCGACCAAACGGGAGAAGTCTCCTCGGTAGCGCAGAAGTGAGCGTAGGCTGTCGTTAACTTCAGCTGTAAGCCTCAAGAACAGCTTCATCTTCACGGTCGCCCTTTTTACTGGTGACACACTTACAGCCCTGAGCGCCTTTTCAGAGCCTGATCTGACTTCGGCATTTCTGGATCGGCGCTCTCCGGTTCGTAAGGAGCATCGAACAGGATGTCACGATTGACGCGAACCGTAAACTTGTATCCGACTGGAACTTTGATTGTTGGTTGAACGTTCAAATTGCGGCGAGTAATCTGGGCTCCGGTCTCGGAAAGCTCGCGTCCGACCGACGAAGAGGCGGTTTCTGAAACGCTCGGAGTGGCAAGCACACTCTGACTGTGCCGCTGTGAAATCTCGAACGCAGCATTGAAGGCACTGGTCAGAGCAGCAAAGCCAAAGAGCCGTTTGTAATGCCGATCGACCTTGTCGCGGAGACCTGAATTTCCCTGACTGTCCAAACCGACCATGCCTGAAAGGTCGATAGAAGAAGCGTCAGGAAAAATGATTCGATTCCAGACAACCTGGACTCCATCTTGTCCATAGGCGACTCGCGAATCGTACCGTCCAAACAATCGTGAGCCCTGAGGGATAAGCAGATAGCGACCGCTCGCGGTGTCGTATACGTTGGACAGCACCAGTGCCTTGATCTCACCAGGGAGATCAGAGTTCAAAGACTGTTCTAAAACGGCCGGGATTTCCCAGCCGGCTTTAATCTCGTATTCCGACAGTGGCGCGCGCCGGATCGACTTCAGATAGTCATCAGTTTTCTTAGCTGACGCGGAGTCGATAAATTGCTCTTTCTTGGTCTGCATGTTTTGAGAATCGTAGTCGGCTGAACCGGTTTGAGGGGTTGTCACTGAAGACAAGAGATTGGAGCTAAGACCAGACTGCTCAGCGTTACGTCCACCGGAGAGCGCAGCACCTAAAGCAGCAACCTGTGCAAGATCATTTTGTCTAGTGGGGTTTAGACCTGCTGAGCTCATGCCGGAAGACTCCGCACTTGCCGTTAGATGAACACCGGTAGGCGCTTGCATCGCTTCCTGTTCCCGCCGATATGACTCTTGTACACGACGTTCTTCGGGGCTTGCCTCCTGTGCTTGCTGAGGCGCAATCGGCGGCGGTGCCCGACGGATTGCAACGCGCTCGATGGACGCGTTTTGGTTTCCGCAGGGACGACCACTCAGCGGATCGTATCGATAAGGTTGGCCAGTCCTTAGGTCCGAACCACACCCGAGATCACCCTTGTCACAAGGAGTTCCCGTCTGAGGATTGAAGCGATAATGCTCGCCAGTCTTGGAATCTGCACCGCAGGCGGCCACACCTTCAGCAGTTTGTGCGTTTGCCTCACCAGGAGGTTTGAGTTGGCCGGACGGCTGTCCGGGTTTCACAGCAGCGTTCCCCGGAGGAATAGCTTTGGTGAATTCGTTTCCTGCTGATGTTGCGGGAGCCAACGCTTTCGGGATCCCGGCACGGTCTGCCTTCACCTGAGCAGTCTTGCTTCGTTTCAACCCGCCGTAAGCGAATGCTAGTAAGAGCAAGAAAGCAACAGCGGCAATTGCGCCGGCAGCGCGCTTGCTTACACGTCGAGGCTCAGGCGGCTTTGGGTTTAGGTTTAGGCCCGATGGAGCCGAGATCGGCTCGACCGAAGGTCCCTGCGTGGTATGCGGCTCACTACCCTTTTGGCTCACGGCTAATCTCCACCTTTTGAGATTTCTTTCCACTGCCAAGAACAAGTTGAGCGCGGTCAAAGAGGCGGTCAACTATATAGGTCTGCTGCCGTACGCGATAGTTCGTCATCTCACCCTTTCCATCTGCCCCCAGGACGAGCAAGACCGGAACCTCGCGATGCTGCATCTCTGGCGGCATCTGGATGTACGTCTTTGCGCCGTCGTCGTAGACACGGACGGGTCTTACGTGCTCGCTCTTGCCACTGATGCGATAACCGAAATTAAGGTTCTCAGCTGGCACCATCGCTGGCGACACCTCTGAATCCCGTTTGCTTTGCTTTGTGGCAATTCGCTGATCTACTATTTGCTGTTGCCACTTGCGAGCGTTGTCATCTTCCGGGTACTGGAAAGCGACCCGCGCGACGTACTCTTCTGGTTTGGAAATCAGCCGAAGATAGTAAGCCCGACGATCTGTTGCAATCAGCAAATTTGTGTCAAGTCCCGCGACCGTCGGCTTCAACGCAATCACCGACGTCGCGTCTGAACCCGCGCCATACATCGCGGGAGAAATGTTCCACCGTATTGAGTCGCCGATCTGCGGTTCACCGACGATGTGTTCGCCCGCCTGCAGCTCAATGATGCAGACCCGCAAGGGAGCGCAAACTACCGTTGGCAGACCTGCGCCGAAACTGTAGAGAACTCTTCCGTCTGCACCGGCAGCAGGCTCATTTGTTCCGCCACGCCACTTTTCACTCACTCTAACCGCAGCGAGAGCAGTGGGACTTAGTGAAATATCTTGTGCGGGGCGAGACGCCGATTCGGTCCTAGGTGCGTTCTTGTTTAAGGTTGCGAACTGTGGGGTAACCGCTTCGTGCTTTAGAGACAGATCTAGGCTGCTCAGGTCGTTCAAGGCGCCAATCTGAGCTCCGTAGTCGTATTGCTTAAGCAAATCGGGAACGCCGGCTTTGGACTGAACTTTGTCCGCGGGCAGCACGGCGGTCGAGGTCTGACCGAACACGCTGAATCCGAAGCAGATGCCCGTGATGATTGTCTTTCTCATAAACTCCTCCTATCGACCATCCTTTCCTCACTGAAAGATCCGGGACCAGTTCGCGGACACTACATACAAACCAAGCGGGTTGATTCGGGCGAGTCGCTCGTCTGAGGGAGGATTAGTCGCCACCGTAAAGGTTCCTTTCCAGTGGTCAGTGCTCTTCACTGCTCCGTATAAGTCCCTCGATGTCTCAAGCCACTCGACCTCAAAGGATCGGTCGCTGGTGGGCAACACCGATCGAACATCGACTGACACCGTCTCGCTCTGAGCCCGCTCGAAAGGTTGGTTCGAACGATAGAACTCGGAAATGAAAACCATGGCCGGACTGTTGTTAGCGATGTGGCTATAAACCCGATCAATTGCTTTCCGCTGCGCGATCCCGTCCGTTGTGACCGATCTCAGCTCTTCCACCCACTGCAATACAGTCGCCTTCTTCAGGCGCTCGTCGGTCGTTGAGGTTTGATCCCCAAGACCAGTAACAATCGGTCTGCCGAAGCTATCGAGCACAGCGATGAACGGAACAACGCGCGCGCGAGAAGACTGCCAAATCAAACCACCTGCGAGCGTCAGAGCGATCAGGGCGCAGAGGACTGCCATTGTGCGCCAGTTTCGAGCGCGCGTGATCTGGTCACCATAGCGTTCATCCCATTCCCGGCGAGCTGCCAGATAGGGGTTGTATGACGATTCGTCATTTCTCGCCGAAACGATTTCCTTCGGCTTTGATACAAAGATTGCGAGGCTCATGGCTCGGTTCTCCCTTCTATTCGTGGTGATCTATCGGCATGCGTGGCGGTGATCCTGGCGAGTGCGCATCATTCAGTTGCACCTTTCGGACCGCGTTCGATGCTTTTCGCAGGCGGTCGCTGGCCTTAGCCGCACCCCGAGCTACGCTGTTGTTCTGGCCAGACGACGATTCCGGCGTTGATTCGCTTGGCGCTTCGGAAGCCGCTTCATTCGGGGTTACTTTGTCCGCTGCTTTGATTCCGCTCGCTGGAGGTGGCACGCCTTTAGACTTGCTTGCAGAGGCAAATCCACTGGCTGGACGCTCCGACTCAAAGCCGGAACCCGCCAAGCTTTGGCCCCCCATGTCTTCGAGCGCATTAGCTGCAGACTGGGAGCCCTGACTTCTTGCTGTTCCAGTCCCGTTTCCATTTGCTGAGTTTCCGTTCACCGGTGGATTAACACCCTGCCCACTGCTGAAGCTAGCGGACGAGCTTGCCGGCGGCCGTACTGCCGAACCAGTTGCAGCAGCACCCGACGTTGAGCCCCCGGCTGTAGATGCAGATCCCACTGAAGAGACTGCGCTTGCAACCGACGACCCGGAGACCCCAGCGCTAGCAGCGGAGGAAGTCCCGGCTGCTGCAGATGCGCCTCCGGCAGCCCCGCCAGCACCAACCGCCCCTGCACCCGCAACTCCAGCTATAGCGCCAGCGCCCATCGATGCCGCAGCAAGCGCGGCTCCTGCAACGGCCGTTCCGGTCATAACCAAATCTCCGCCGGTCAAGGCCGGAGAGCCTCCGATAACAGCGCCGAACAGCTTTGGAATCTGCCAGCAACACATCATGTAAATCAAGGAACCGCCAATCACATCGAGCGCGGTCTTGGCTGGTGACGCCGAAGTTCCAATTCCGGAAGCCTCGGCGTTCCATCCAGCACCGAGGCTTTGGCCCGCAGCGATCATGCAATAGAGGACGAGTAGCTTGATTCCAATCGAGACGGCCAAGCCGATATAGCGCTCTGCATAAGGCGCTGTCCACCGGCTGCCTCCAAAGCCGAGGAAGATGTACCCGGCGGAGACTACCAAGTAACTCTCGACCAATGTCACAACAAGGTTGATGGTGATAATGACGTACGAGACAAAGATCAAGAGCGCGCCCACTGCGCAGAGAAGGGCCGATCCGATGTCGCCGCTCAGAAAAGCCGATCCGCTGGCACCGGCCAAGAGTGACCCGGCAACATCCAGTCCCTGAACAAACACGCTACTCGGAGAGATAGGAGCACCAAGACCTGATGCGTTTTGACCGATCTGTTCGAAGCTATCGAGAATGTCGGGAATCCAGGTAGAACCGTTGACCAACAGGGCGTAGAACGCCCCGATCCACATCAGCTTGCGAATAAGACCGGCAATCCAACTTTGGAGATCAGTCTTGTCCAGGGCAAGCGCAATAACGGACCATCCAAATTCAATGAACGCCAGGAACCAAAACAATCTCTGTGCGTCCGTCCAAATGTTTGTTGTCCATTGGGCGCGAAAAGAACGCATTTGCGACAAGATGTCGCCAGCGGTCGTTGAGTTGAATGTCTGGCCGTGTACTGCAACGGAAGAGAAGACGACCACGGTAAGCGCCGTGGTCGTAAATCTGATCGGCAAGCCCTTTAAAGCCGAGCGCTTCAACTTTCCTCGTTTCAAGACACACCTCTCCCCACTGGGTTCCTGCAACTCTTTCCTTTGACGGTTTCTACCTAGTGGTTGCCCGCACCAAACTTCCGGTCGTCACTCTTTGTTTGACTGGGTGCATAGAACGCGATGCGACCGGATGCTCTGCACAACTTGCCTTCTGTTGAATCGCCCCAGGTTGCCGAAGCCGCTGAGCGAACGGGCTTGCACATCCCTTCGATATCTCTGGCGACCTCGGGGTGCTTTGCCAACCATTGCGCCATTGATCGTTCTGAGGTTGCGGACAAGTCCCCTGCACCGGACGCTTCTGCTTTCGTTACTATCGGGCTCGGTTGCTCGGGACGCGAGCAATTGGTTGCTGCAGTCAAGCCAACGATCACTCCTCCTGCAAAGAGGAATTGTCTTAGTCGGTTCACGCTTCTGTTTGCCTCTGACTACCATTTAATGACTTCCGACTCCAAAAGCTCTGTTGTCGCCGGTTGTAGTGCTCGGCGTGAAGAATTGCTCAGTTGCGGCCGTAGATGCGGCTTCCTTCTGAATCTGTGCTGCTTGGTACGCCTGTTTGCTCGACAAGTCGGAAAGCATGATTTGACGAAGTTTCATCATCTGCTGAGTTTGTTGCTCTGCGATGTCGCTCATGACCTGGATCGCGCGCACAGTTCCATTTGGAGATTGCGCCTGCGTTCTTAGCGCATTCAAGACGGCCTGTTCGGAATTTAGCTGTGAACCTTGCAACCCAGCCGCCCGTAGCGTTCCTTGCAAAGTATCGAGGGCAGTAGTGGCCCACCCCTTATAGTTTGCGAAGTAACGATTCGGAGTGGTCCCATATCCAGTAAAGGTGTTTCGGAACTGCGAATCCAGATTTGAAAGGGAGTACGCGAGTGCTTGCCCGCCTTGCACAATGGATGATAAGGCACTCAGATCGGTATTGATGGTCCCGTAAATATGGGAAGGAAGCGTAAGTCCATTCCGAATCTGCTCAGAGTACATACTCAATTCATTGCTGAGTTGAGTTCCCTGCCTGATGTACGACATGATCAGTTGTCCTTGGTTTAGCAACTGCGTAAACTCAGTAGCGAATACGCCGGCCTGGCTCTTTTCAGGATGTTGCACCAACAGAGCCCCGACGATAACTGTTGTGACTATGCGCTTGCGCATAACGAGAGTTGTTCCTCCTCAGATGTAATTCTTTCGAGATACTCGGCCCAAAGTTTCAAGCCTTTGATCCGAAGCCATTCCGTGCGCCAGTTCTCGGGGTGAAGATTCATCAACGCCTCGACACTCTGCCGTTCTTCCCGTCCGTTTACGCCGACCCAGGAGAGGGCGACTGGCCCGACGCCAAGATCGATCAGGCGACGCCCTAGCGCGCTAACAACGTAGTAGTGCTTCTTGGGAAGACTGAGTTCGAGGATCTCCAGCTCTCGTTCGTTCAGGCCAACCCTGTTATAAAAGCCTCGAGAGTTGGTCGTGCGCGCCTCAGAATTAGGCAGGAGCACCTTGGTCGGACAATTCTCCAAAACAATGTCGGCAATTTCAGATTTAGCGATATCTGAGATCTGCTGGGTAGCCATAACGACAACGGCATTCTTACGCCGCATGGTTTTGAGCCAGTCTCTTAACCGTTCCCTGAACAACTCATGTTGAAGATAAGACCAGGCCTCGTCTAGAAGAATTAATGTCGGCGAGCCATCAAGCCGCTGCTCAATGCGCCGAAAAAGATAAAGCAGCACCGGGATAACGGCCCTGCTATCCAACTGGAGCAGGTTCTCTGTTTCGAAGCTGAGCATGCGACCATCTCCAAGCGAATCGGTATCAGCATCCAATAGGGAGCCAAGAGGACCCGCGACAGTGAAATGTTGGAGCGCTTGACGGATTTCGATATCTTGAACGTTCGCAGAGAATTCAGTGAGCGTGCGGGTTGGGGAATGGCGGAGTTGCAACATGGCCTCGGACAGCGCATTTCGATGCCGCGGCAAGATTTGTAGACCACTGAGTTGGCAGAGGGACTCGGTCCAGCCAATCGCCCAGGCAAAATTGGAATCATCATCAATGTCGCGCAGCGGGCAAAATGCAAGGTCGCTCTTAGGTCCCGCTAAATCGTAGAACTCGCCTCCGGCGGCGCAAGTAAGCATCCAAATCGAGTAGCCTTTGTCGAAGGCAAAGACCTGAGCTCGCGGATATCGAAACCACTGGGCAGCGAGCAGACTCAGCAGAGTAGATTTGCCATTGCCGGACGGACCAACTATCAACGTATGACCAAGGTCCGAGACATGGAGGTTTACACGGAATGGAGTTGCGCCGCTCGTGGCCGCGTACATAAGTGGCGGACTTCCCTTCGGCATTAGTGCTGATGGATTTTCGCGAAGGCCAGCCCACACCGAGGTAATAGGAAGCATATCGGCAAGGTTTAAAGTGTGCAGAAGCACGCGCCGCACGTTGGAGTAGCCGTCTCCCGGAATAGATCCCCGCCAGGCCTCGACGGCGTTTACGGTTTCGATCCGGCATGAGAAGCCAAGATTTTGAATAGCCTTCATAACAGCGCGAGTGCTTTCGTGAAGACGATTCAGATCTTCATCAAGACAGATGATGTTCGCTGAAAACTGGCAAAACTGAACTTCGCCTGCCGCGGCAACGCTCATTGCTTGTTCGACGTCATCCATCATGTCCCGTGCATTTGCATTAACGACCCCATTTTGACTTCGAAATATTTGGTCTTTCCACCCCCGGATCTTGCTCTTCCACTTCTTCCGGTGTTGGTCTAGCACTGAGCGTGCATCTTCCGAAGCGATGAGGATTGCTCTTGTGCTCCACCGGTATTCCATTGATAATGCGTCAAGCTCCCGTAGGATTCCCGGAGAACTTAATCGGGGGAAGCCGTCAATTGCAATCACGCATAGATGTTTGGTTCCGATCTGCGGTTCGATTCCGGCGATAAAATCGGCCGAGGCAAGAACTTCGTTCAGGTAACAAGGAAATTGTGGAAGTGCAAACGGGTAGTCTGTTCCGTCAATGCATCTTCTGACATAGCGCAGCAGAGTGTCGAAGCAACAGGGATGTCCGTAGCTATCTACCGTCTGCTTTGCCCGCAAGCGATCTGCACGGAACAACGTTCCG
>CALMAV010000122.1:0-12869 GCA_937859895.1 uncultured Bryobacterales bacterium
GCGTATGATGTAATCTCGATCTACGGGAACGCCCGACCTCAACCCATGATCAAACTCATTGCAGGTTCACTCCTGCTCTCCGCCATTTGCCTGGGAGACTCGGTTTCTTACTCTTCAACTTGCCAGTCACATGGAGTGCCACCGGTTATCGGCAATACGACTTGCTCCAGTACGCCATATGGTCCTTTTGCTGGCAACGCTGCCATTGCTCAGTCGTCGGTGAGCCTTGCCCTCGCTCCAACCCCTGCATACAGCAACATTACTGGCACTTATTCTGCCGGCCTGAATGTTGTCGACGTGAGTCAGTCGGCGATCGCCACCATAGACGGCCAAGACGCGGATAATGATCACATATTCGGGTACACCACGCGAGCGGAGACGAACCTCTCGTACGCCCACACTTTGACTACGCTTAGTTCTGGTTTCGGCTTCATCCACGTTGTCATTCCGAGCGATACAGGCCTCGCTACCGACGATACTGGGCAAGGCAGCGCCACGATCAATCTGACTGGCGGGTTGCTTGGCTACCCCTCGCTATCGGCTACCTGCGGGGCGGCGTACGACGCCGGGAACAGCGGTTGCGAACAAAGCGCAGACTACTTCCGGCACTTCCCTTATAGCCCTTTCCAGCGCGGGCAAAACTTCACCATCAGCGCGAATGCCGTCTCGGAGGCAGCAAGCGATCTTCAGCTGGGGAATGGATATGCTGCCTACGACTTCACCTATCAGTTCCAGGTATTCGGCCCTGATCTCGTGACACCCATCCAGGTAGTGGAAGCTGTACCCGAGCCAAGCAGCCTCGCACTGGCTTTGATCGGCAGTCTTCTCGGCTTTCCACTCTACTTGATGGCGAACCGGAAGAGAGCAGACTCAGTGAAAGATTTTCCACAAGCTTATTTTTAGCCACATTCATTCTTGTAGTTTGCTCAAAGTGCATACTATAATAGCTGTTATGGAAGCCTCATTAGTCAGCAGCGAGTTGGTTCCGGTTTCACGAGCAACAAACGACTTTGGTACGACAATTGCTCAGCTTGCGATGCTGGCTGATAGGATTTTGAAAAACCTGGAGAGCGACAATTCCCGGATCTCCTACAAGAAAAGCTTTCAGGACTTTATCACTTGGTTCCAGGCTGACCAACCCGACCACGGCTTCAGTAAGGACGCGGTTCAGCGCTGGGTGAATCACCTCCGGTCTCAAGGGTTGAGTTCTTCCACCGTCAATGTTCGACTGGCTGCTATCCGCAAGCTTGCAGGCGAAGCACTGGACAACGGTTCACTTGCGGGTCCGATTGAGCAGGGTATCCGTAAGGTCAAAGGCGCAAAGCAAGCAGGAGTTCGTGCCGGCAACTGGCTAACGCGAGAACAGGCAGAACATCTGATCAACAGCCCCGATACAAACAAGCTGAAGGGCTTACGTGACCGGGCGATTCTGGCGCTGCTGATCGGCACGGGCTTGCGCCGCAGTGAGGTAGCAGCACTTGAGTTCTCTCACATTCAGCAGCGAGACGGCCGCTGGGTCATTATTGACCTTCGCGGCAAGGGCGGGCGCCTCCGTTCTGTCCCGATGCCCTCATGGGCTAAGGCTGCTATCGAGGTGTGGACTGAGGCTGCCGGCATAACGAGCGGTCGCGTGTTTCGCCCACTGAACAACCGTGGGCAACTCACCAGCGCATTCATGCAGGAAGCGAACATCCGAGACCTCGTGCATAAGTACGGCACCAAGATCGGGCAGCCAAAGCTTGCTCCGCATGATCTACGGCGGACTTTCGCCAAACTGGGCCGGGCCGGTAACGCCGAGCTCGAGCAGATCCAGGAATCTCTCGGTCACGCCAGCATCGTTACCACTCAGCGTTACCTTGGAACACGGCAGAACTTCCACGACGCGCCGTGCGATCGCTTAGGTTTGCGCCTGAGCGCTCCAGGCACGGCCTATTCGCTATCTTAACCGCCCTTACTTGCTCTTGTCTGGCGAAGTCGCCGAAGGGAAAACAAGACCAGCCCTACCCCGAGCAATTCATAGCTCGACGGCTCCGGCACTGGCTCAGCATACGAAATTGTCAACGTTCCGCCTTGTATTCCGGCGTAGGTTCCCAGCTGCTGCAGCGACACCCCAGCGAAGTCCTCGAAATAGGAATAGTCGTTAGGAGGGTCGAGTTGTACGGAAGGAAAGATCGCCGAAAATACAGTGGGCTGATCGTACCCCCCCAACTGCTCTAAAGCCACAGTGCATCCGAGACCATTTCCTGCGTCGCAATAGGCCAATTGAGCGCCGAACGTGGGGAAAAAGTACTCGGCAGGCGGCAAAAAGCCATTGTCGCTTACAATCTCGTAGGACTCGGGTGGATAGACGTGATCTGGCGTGTTGAGGCCTGGGCTGCTGTACGTGTAATAGACCGGTTGGGCGGCCGCAAATCCGCCGAAGAGTAACGCAAGAACCATGAACCGTTGCACGAAGGAAGCATACAGCATGTCACGCCTATTTGCCTGTCACGCCTTCCGAAACACCCGGACGCCACTCTGACCGTGACAGGGCGTCACGGCGGCAACTTGTCACGCCCATGTGATTTTCTGGAAAACTGAAGCGAGCGAAAGGCAGAATGCCCCCCGCCGAGATTTTCAGTTGACCGCGGAAGAAGCCGCTAAAGGTACATCAGTGTCATCAGCACGAAGAACACGCACGATTTGATCTGCCGTCAGATTGTCCGTTCCGAGTCTTGGCTGGTGCTTCTCAAAGATGGGCAGCATTGCTTGATATTTGCCGACCATTCTCAAGTGAGAGTTGAGGTCACGCCCTTCAAATTCTGGGAAGGTATCTTTGAATTCTTTTACCCAGAACCTAGCAGCACTCAGATACTCTCCCTCATTGTTACCGTCAAAACCAATAAAGCGGAGGTCGTTAGTTTTCAGTCCTACTTGCTTTGCAACCAGGGATCGGTCACGAGGAGTGAGATTCGCATACGAGCTCTCAAGAGTGCGCCACATCAGCAGAATCTTCTCGACCTCATGGGCTATATTGGCATCGATTTCATCCGATTCAAAAATTCCCGGATACTTAATCGGCAGAGCCCACGTGTTGCCGGAGTCAATAGCAGATCTTACAACTTTCGGGTCGATGCTGTTCTCAATTTTTAGGTGCTCATGAATGTCACAGAGCATGAGCAGGATTAGTTTCTCCACACCTGTCAATTTCGGTTCGTTGGGCATGATCTTCTCTTGGTCCCCCCAATCGTACTCTCTGGCGAGCGGTCAAGCAAACGGTTAGCCATGAGGTTGACCGGATGGCAGAACCATGACACAGCGATGGCATTTGCCATTCGGCTGGTCTATTGTCCAACGCTTGCTGACATCTGCGGGCATTTGTAGGCATTCTTGAGATACATCACGCACACTTCAACTGCTCCTCTCGCAAAGCCTGAGCTCGACGTATCCACAAGGTCATCGGCTCGCTCTTGGGCCGTCTTGGACACCTGCGGACTTTGTACTCGGGAGTAACGTTCGCTAAGTCTAGGTGCACGACCGGGTACTCGTCAAGGTTCACACCCTTGAGTGCCGCCCGCAATTCTGGGCTGTCCAAGTCTGCCCAGACTCCGATGTGCAGCTGTTCTGTATTGAAAAGAAGTCGGCATCCGGTGAGGTTAAGAAGCTGTGTAGGGCTTAAGACTGAATCGTCTGGCACTAAATCAAAGGGCAGTACTTCTTCACCGCGGCTGACTTTTGTACCCAGTGTACCCAGTGTTCCGGGTATTTCTCTATATTTACCGCCCACGTGATGTGTCTTCCCCTATCAAGAATCTAAATATATTTTCAACTAATACTAAGAACACTGGGTACATACTAGAAAACAAAGCACTTAAGCTCGGTACAAACTGGGTACAAGAACTGGGTACAGACTGGGTACATCTCAGAATGGCTATGGAATGTGGGCAATTAGACAAGTTCGGGCTGTTTTTCGGCGGTAAAAGACTGGGTACAGCCCAGAAGACAAACTGGGTACAGTTCAAGGATCGAGATAGATGTAAGACGATGGCTCATCGAGGCCTGTACCTTGGCTCAAACATTCGTTTTCCATCGACATTGGGCTCAAGCTCATGTTTATACCGCTCCCACTTGGCTGCAGTCAGAATTCGGGAAATCCGAATCTTGTCCGAATGAGACCATTGATCGTGAGGTTTGTTGAGGCAACTCTGTAAAATCTCAGTTGTTTTAACTGAGTTCCTGCCCTCGATCCAGGGCTTAATTAGTTCACCCCACGGATCTCCCTCATAGCGGTCCGCCTGAGCTTCTTCAGCTTGCTCGTGCTGCTCATCTGTATCAAGCCACCATGTTTCGCCGGCATGATACCGGCTTATCGCTTCTGCCCAGAGTTGATCACGATCAAGAGCCAGTTGCTCGTGATTTATTGTGTGGCAACGAATGGGCCAGAACCGACGAGCACCTGTCTCATCCTTTAGGTAAGTGTCGTGATTAACGGTTCCCACGAAAACACAAGACCTTGGAGCCGAGATAGTACGCTTCCCATAAGGAGGCCGGAAACGATCAATCTTTCGTGACACAAACGCTTTGATACGGCCTGTCTCAACTTTGTTCATGGAGTCAAGTTCTCCAAGCTCAACTACCCAGACCCCAGCAACTTGCAAAGCTGCGTCCTTGCTGCCAAGGTCACTAATGTCGTCGGTGAAGAAACGAGTACCGAACAGACTCTCGATAGCCGTTGACTTCCGAATACCTTGCGCTCCTTCCAGAATCAAAACGCAGTCCGCCTTGACGCCTGGTTGATATGCCCGAGCTATGGCAGAGAGACAGAACTTGCTTGCAACCGCTCTGCAAAATATGGAATCTTCTGCACCTAAGTAGAACTGCAACCAATAATTAAGTCTTTCTACGCCGTCCCACGTGAGCGCATCAAGATACTCTCGAAGGGGATGCCGAGCCTGCTTTCTAGCGACAGTCTCAACAGCCTGCCCGACGATTTCAAGTCCTAGAAGAATGCCTTGGTGTTGTAACCAGTCTGTCAACAAACGGTCGTCTTGTGCTCCCCATTCCATTACTCCATCTAGTGCTTTCCAGGGCAAGGGGCTGATCGAAACAACGTTGAATGAGAACTCATCGTATGCCAAGACTCCAGCCCATTCGGGAGCGAAAGTCAGGGCAGTGATGGCGTTTGCTAGGCAAGCCTTGGGAAAGCCCTTCTTGTCTGTAATCAGTCGCGCTCTCCAGTCGCGATCTCCTTCTGGTTGAGCAGTTGTTCTACCTGCGTGTACTTCTGTATTGCGCTCGTACAAAGACGACGGGGGCGTTTCGCGAAAAACGTCTTCCAACGGCTCAGGCGCCAGCGCGGTTGCACCACGAGTTACTGAGTATTGATTACGTTGCTGGCCCCATGGCTGACGTGCCGGCATCTCAAAAGTTTTTTTCACCGAAGCGAGACATTCATGCTCGGTGTAGGGCTCGACTTGCCCCTTGCTGTTCGTATCAGGACAGCGCGAGCGATAAGCCAACGCAAAGGATTTGGTCTCGGACTCGCTATACCCGTTGTCCCGCAGCTGTTGTGCAAGGCAGAAGCCGCTATTGTTCCGACCACCGTTACGGCTGATTTCGGCCAAAGCTTTCTGAATCAGCAACTCCGGATCTAAGCGCCCGAGACTATGGTTTCGATTACTACTGATGGGAATCGGGTCGGGTTGCGACTTCTGCTTCGGAGGGTGCAGCAATCCAAGGAAAGCCCGCAGTGGCTCCGGCAAGATTGACAACGGTTCCGGATCAGGATCTCTCAACCATTGATACTGGCCTTTGTCTGTCTTACCGAAACAAATCGCATAGCCGCCATCGCCCCGAATATCGAGACTAGGCCACTGTTTCCCCAGTTCCTGTTTACTTTTCCCGTTAAGCGTCGGCACCTTCCAGCCCGGGTGTTCAAAATCGACATGACGGCCGTTGGACGGTGTTATCCGGTGAGCTCTCAAGCCAAGACGTTCCATCGACTTTACGCCTGGCTCACCATCAAAGTCGAGGGTAATAATGCCTGAGACGCTACCTGTAACAACCGCCCAGCCGGAAGGATTATGCTCTTTTTGCCATGTGACCAGCTGCGCTCTACTTGGCTTCGTTGTTTGATATGGCTCCCATTTAAAGAACGGCTTCTTATTCGGCTGAGTCGGGATCAACGAGTAGTCCCTGCTAATAAGCTGATCAAGCGTTATGTGGATTGGCGTCGGCGTCACTGTGCACCGCCTTGCCGCTGTCCCTTCAGTTGGGCTACGAAAAGATCACGGAGTGCATTTAGTTGTTGTGCTTTTACGACGCAACCGCCACTGTCTGGGTGCTCCCTTTTCATGAGGGTGCGAAAGCCTACCTCAAAGACTTCCGCTACCACTCGGGTCTCGCGGAATGGCAACCGAACGATGGTATCTTCCGGGGGAGCTTGCGGAGTGAGCCCACGACTCTCATACTCCTCATGAATAGCGGTCGCTAGCCACTCGCGAAGTTGAAATGGCGGGGTGTCGTGCAACCATGACAAGTAACCATCTGCTAGGTCAGTGATCAGAAGATCGCGGAATTTGCCGAAAGGCATTCGGACTTGGGGGCGCTCGCTCATCGCGCGCCCCCAATCTGCCTCAGCTGGGTCGCAAGACAGTGGCGCAACTCATTGAGCTTCCCACTCTCAGATGGGCTGGTGCGTCGCTCCAAAGAACCGAAGCCTGCTTCGATGAGTTGCAGCATCAGCGCGGCATAGCGAAGGTCAATTTCGATAGAAACCTTGCGTTCAAGGACACCTGGCCGCATTAGCTGCCGTAACCCTAGCTCCGCGCGTACTTGGTTCGCAAAAGAGCTCTCCAGATGTTGCTGAAGGAGCCAGCCCAGATACCCGCTATCCGCCTCGCAGATCTCCTCGGTGGTGAGGTTATGTTTGGATACAGCCCGATCGCTCTGTTGCGACTTGTACCCATGGTGCTTCGCTGCTAAAGTAGTAGGTGACATTTGGCTTACCGGCCCGAAAGTCTGTCATCATCAGCTTTCGGGTCTCTTTCTTTTCTTTCTTTGTTATTTGCAGCAGTTTCATCCCGTATCTCCCCGTCGCTTCCCTGTAATACCTTCCCGAGACGCGCGACGACCGCCTCGGCAAACTTAACTACTATCTGGCCCAGCGCTCGCAAGAATCATCCGAGCGGCCCGCAGGTTTCCTCGATCAGCATGTTGCTGGTAGTTAGAAATACTTTTTCCTTGTGGTCTCTTTCCTCTCATTGCTGAGCACTCCGATGCGGTGGTAAGCCTCGAAGCCAAGCCACAACGTCGGCGATCCTGTACCGTATGAAGGATCGTTTTGGCCCCTTGATCTCGACTGATGGGGGCCCATTGCCGGCAACGCAGATCTCTCGCATCTCCCACAGCGGGACATCAGCAGCCAGGGCGACTTCAGAGATGCGGACCATTCTGAGGTCCTCTAAACCTTGGTCTGTGTGCTGCATTTGAACTCCCTGAACTCAAAATTAATTCAAGTAGCCGCCCACTCGTAATGTGTTCTTGGTGTGGTGCTTATCGGAAGGAGTCTCTTTTTCAGGACTCAACAAATCGTTCGAACCGACGTGCCCGGACCTTCCATATTCAGTGAAGATCTTGGCTAACGCCTTGAGTCGCTCAGGAGTGGGCAGCGAGCGTCCAGCTTCGTACTCGGCGATATTCCGTTTCTCTAACTCGCGAGATGTATCCATAGCGGACTCCATGTGTTCTGCGAGTCTCTCCTGGGTAAGTCCAGCATCAAAACGGTGCCACACTAGCTTCTGTGCAAAGCCTGCTTTCCTCAATTGATCGTTCTGCACCCGCTTAGCGCGGGCCGCCACGCGAACAGCTTTCTCCGCTTCGATCTTTGCAGCTTTCTGCTTAACCAGTTCGTTTTCTAGCCAGGTGCGAATCTCCTCAATCTTGCGCTCAATGACCAATGCAAGCTCGCGGTCCGGTGCATAGCCGGCGAAGAATTCCAGGGCCTGGATACGCAGTGCTTGGAGCCATAGCTTGATTTCCGTAGGTAAGGGCCCAAGCTCGCTGTAGTACACCGCCTCTGCACTGAGCCATACATCCACGTACCGCGCCCAGATCTCGTCAATGATTTCTGGCCGTGAACGCGGGATGTAGTGAGTCTCGTGTTCGCTTTTAGCTACCTCGCGGTAGATCTGCGCCAGTGACCGAAGTTCATCTGTGAGGGGTGGAACCTCACGCGGCTTTCTTGGCTTCACCATATCCCGGCGTTACGCCGCTTTCAACTCATACTCGGCACGGCCTTGGCGCCATTCGTTCGTGATTTGTGCACCGCAATGCGGACACTGGCGGGCACTATCCCGGAGATATATCTCCTGCTCGCAGCCGTAGCAGATGAGCTTAAAGTGTTCACCCGATACCGCAGTACCCGCCTGGCTTGCCCTGGCGGTTATTGATAGCGATCTGGGCAGCTTCCAAAGCGTTGGCTTTACAGGCATGGTGCCGTACCTCCTGCAGAGTTAATCCACCGGTGGAAGTATTCCTTGGGTATCAGGAACCGGTTGCCCGATTTGATATGAGCTATCTCGTTAGCCTTCAGGAGCTCATAGATTCGGGTATGCCCAAGGCCAGAGACCTTTCCTGCCTGAATTGGCGTATACGTTGCGCGTTCCAGCTTGTCAGTTTTTTTCGTCATTTGTTATGCTTCCCTTCAGTGATGCATATATTGACTAGTCTATCCATTGCTTTACATAACTGTCAAGATGTTTTGGTAAATAACTACTGATGGCAAGGCCGTCCATAAAGACAAAGTCGCCACTTTCGGAAGCACTGATACATCTTCGAAGCACATACGGAGAATCCCAACAGGCATTCTCAAATCGGTTGGGCCTTGCCCTAAATACGATCGCCAAGTACGAATCAGTAAAGCCTCCAACAGGCGTAGTGCTGTTGAAGTTTGCCAGCATGGCCGCAGAGAAAGGGCGCAAGGACCTTGTTAAGGTCTTTGAGAGAGCGTTCCACGAAGAATCTGGAGGATCAGGGCCTTCAGGGCGCGGTTTCAACCCCAGCCTGCAGTCTTTGGTTCAGTCGATAGTTGATGGATTACAACAAATCATTGAGGACGGACTCAATGCAGAAGAGGAACGGACAACGTTTATTGCGATACAGCTTCTTCAGAGCAAGCTGCACCAAGGCCAGCTTCAACGCCTAGAACAAGTTGTGCGTGAACTACAACGAGTAAGGGCAATCTGTGATGAACCCGCTACTTTAAGTACTCCGCAACTAAAGCTGGAACGCGCACTGATTTCCGTCATTGAAGCGCGGAAGCACCTCAATGCTCAGTGAGGGCAATCCACAAGTGAGCCAAAACACCCAGTAAGGAACTGTATGCGCGGGTCAATCACAAAGCATCGGATGAAGTCCGGCCAAATCAGCTGGGGCTATTATGCCCGTCTCGGGAAAGACTTGACCGGCAAATGGCGCCAGGTAAGCAAGAAGGGCTTCACCACAAAACGCCAGTGCGAAGATGCTCTGCGCCAAGTCATCGCCGAGTACGAAAACGCAACGAGCCACAATGATCCGAGGACGTTCGGCGAGATCTTCGACTTTTGGATAAAGGAACACTGCGAGCGTAACTGCGAGGCCTCTACCACAGAGGGATACGTCGCCAAAGGCTCCTATGCGAAGCGCCTTTTCGGTGATGTTCCCCTTGCCAAGCTGAAGCCGCTACAAATCGAGTCCTCTCTGAACACCCTTAAAGATTCGGGAGGAAAGAAAACGACCACAAGCCCACAGGGTCGTCCACTGTCACCGAAGACGGTGCGCGAGGTCGCCGCGGTTATCAACGCAACATTCAATGCTGCTATCCGTTGGGGCATCATCGAGACGAATCCGATGCTGCGGGTCACTCTACCGAGACTTCACCGAAAGGAGCCCATGGTGCTCGAGAAGAGTGATTTGGAAAGGGTGATAGCGGCCGTAGAAGGCCATGAGTGGCTTCATTCGTTCCTACTGTTGGATATTGCAACCGGATGCCGGCGGGGTGAGCTCCTTGCTCTTACCTGGAGCGATATTGACTTCGAAAACACCACGCTCACAATCTCAAAGTCCTTGAGCCAGACCAAGTTCAAGGGGGTTTTTCTGAAGCTGCCGAAAGGGAGAAAGGCTCGCCAGTTCTCCTTGTCACCGTCCGCAATCGAAGCTCTCCGGACACACCGTACGCGGCAAGCTGAACTTGCCTTGTTGATCGGTGATCTCTACCAATCCGAGCCGTCGCTTGTTTTCGCTAACACCGACGGAACGTATCTGAAACCAGATTCAGTCACCGCCAAAGTATCGCTGACACTGCGAAAGTTAGGCTTCCCTCGCGGGTTCAGTCTGCATAGTTTGCGCCATTCGCACGGAAGCCATTTATTGTCGCTCGGGGTGCCGTTAACGGCCGTCTCGAAGAGGCTCGGCCACGCAAATACTCATATCACAGCGAGCGTGTACGCTCACGCGCTTGAAAAGGACGAATCCAAGTCAGCTGAGGCTTGGGAATTAGCCATGGGAAACTTAGGGAGGAAAGCCAAATGCTAACTTTTGCTAGCTCAGAACCGGTAACCCGTTGCAAAGATGGTAGCGCTAAGGGGAATCGAACCCCTATTTAAGCCTTGAGAGGGCTCTGTCCTAACCGTTAGACGATAGCGCCACGTTCCGGGGGCGTTCCTAGTATACCGAGTGCGCCATATGGGAGCTAGAGTGCTGCCGGCATGGGCAATCCGCATTTCCCCAGAGATCGGCCAATTAGGGCGACTGCTTCGGCCTCGGCTACCGACTTGGCGACTGACGTTTCCAGAATCAGCATGCTGCGGGCGCGCTCGAGCATCTTCTTCTCCCGGAAAGAGAGAGGCTTGGCCATCTGAATCAGGATCAATGCCTTAAATACCTCGGCAATCTCAAGCAGACTCCCGCCTTTCATTTTTTCCGAATTTTCTTTGAAGCGGTCTTTCCAATCATGCGCGCAACAAGGACGTCCGGCTGCCAGAAAAGTCAGAACACGGCTAATCTCACTGCATTTGGTCACCTTGCGCAACCCGACATCACCCACGTGAGAGAAAGGAACAAGAACGGTCATGCTGCTAGGAGATAAGCGGAGCAGGTAAAATCGCTCCTGCTGAGTTCCAAAACAGCGTGAACTGATGTTCTCAATAGTGCCGACTCCGTGGTTGGGGTAGACAACTTTTTCGCCAACTTGGAAGGTCATTCAGGGACCTCTTTCTAGTATGTAAGTTCTAAGCAGAGTGCTTACTGGATGAATGTTAAACCCACATTAGGAATTCGTCAAGAGTGAAAGTGAGGTTACACCTCACAAGTGGAGGTGTATGGAAAAACAGCCATATGTCTATGAGGATTTAGGCCTACGGCTGACGCAGTCACTAACGCGAGGTGTACAGAAGGCTCGTATGTTCACGAGATAGTCTCCTATCACGGAGTGAGCTGGAAATGAGAGAGCTACTTCGCGGCTGCTACTCGCTTGAGCCAATCTTCTGCCAGAAGCGGCCACCTAGTCACCGGCTCGTTTGTTTGTCGCAGCCCATATCCATGTCCGCCTGTGCTGTAGACATGTAGCTCAGCTGGAACACCTGCGGCTTTCAATCGGCTAAAGTATTGTAGCGTTCCGTCGATGTGCGGCTTGTCGTTCTCTGCTTGAACCGCAAACGTCGGAGGCGCCCCGGTGACCGCTTCCACCTTGTCCAGATAAGCCGGATAGATGAGCACGGTGAAGTTAGGGCGGCTGCTTTCCTTGTCCCCCTCGTCTACCTGAGGATAGGTGCGCTGCCCAACGTGGTTGCTGAGCAGCGCGGCCAGGTGCCCACCGGCAGAAAACCCCAAAACACCGACTCGCTGCCCATCGATGTTCCACTCGGCTGCATGGCTCCGCACAATGCCGATAGCTCGCTCGGCGTCCTGAAGTGGTGGCCCAGACTGTTCCGGGCCGCCTGGATCTTGGACACGATACTTCACCAGTACAGCCGATAGTCCAATCCGGTTCAGCCACTCACAAATCTCAGTGCCCTCCAGATCGGAAGCCAATATGCGATAACCACCGCCCGGGAAGACCAGCACGGCTGCATTCGGCCCATTGCCTTTCGGCCCTGGGTAGAACGTCAAAGTGGGCGCGCTAACCGGTCCTAGCCGGATCACGCTACGCCCACCAATCAGCGCGTCCTTCGCCGTGGTGGTATCGCGCTCGGGCTCGCCAGGCGTAGCCATGCCTGGAACTCCATGAGGCCAAAGATTTATCACCAGCAGGCTCATCAACAGTGCAGTCATTTCTCTAACCTAGATCTGCGAATACGATGTCGGGTTCAGAATCAGATTCGTGATGTTTGACACGATCGACTCATAGTTGAAGCGCGGTGAACTCACCAGCTTCTTCCAGTTTGGGTTGGAGCTAAATGCCGCCCACTTTGCGTTCAGTTCCGACATGTCTGGGAAGCTCAGCATATACGTCAGGTTCGGCAGGCGCGGACCAATCAGCATATCGCCATAGAAAACCTGGTTGAATCCGGCTTCACGGAAGATGTCGAACTCGCCGCTGTGGAACATCTCAATCTTGCGCCGGTGAGCAGCCTGGCTGGGACTTTCATACGTTCGCATCTGAAAGACTCGTTGCGCTTTGGCAGCAGTCTGCGGAGGGGGAACCAGTTTCGGAAAGCCCTCAAATGCACGCAGCAGAGAGCTTTCCAGGCGCTCAAACGCAGGTGCCGTTGCCGGAGCGTTCAGGAACGAATGACCCGCTTTCTGATACTCATCGTCACTTGCCAGCTTGCCTTCCAAGCCTGCCAGGACGTCAGCTGAGGACGCGGGCAGCAGCAGGTACAGCGAAGGAGTCTCTGGACCAATGTATAGGT